>JBAUTP010000029.1:0-1517 GCA_049582265.1 Thermoplasmata archaeon | reverse complement strand
TATCGGAATAAGTGGTACGATCAGTGCTTTTCAACGATCTCCACTTTTGAATCGAGTGAGAAAGATGAGGTCTTGGGCGAGAGGACTGATATCTTCCCAAAAGACCCCATGAGCGGCTTAAGAGGAGGAGCGACTCGGATGAGCCCACGGAACACTCGCTGAGTTGTAAGAGAGTTCCGCGCTCTCGCTATCGTCCAAGGGCCAAAAGGCCCCAAACTCGGACTCCGGGGGTTACCCCGTTGGGGACTAGATTCTACTCCAGCCAAATTGTCTCGGGAAGCCCACGAAAGTGAGGGTCTCCGGTCAAAACCCCTGACCGAAGCCTCCGGGCCCTGGGCAGGACCAATCCATCCGCAAGGCCGGGTAGAGGAAGATGGCCGGCTCGGGCGCGCGGTTGTAGCTTTGCGGTCGCCCCGGAAGCTGCGATCGATAGTCCCGAATCGATCGGCAATTCTTAGGCGAAGTCGACGTCGATGCCCGTAACTGCGGAAGGAGGGCATTTGCGTCTTTAGATCCGCATCACCGTGCCAGGCGCTTGCTTTCCAGGGCGCTTTCAATCGGTTTCTTCGAGTTAACACCCAAGCGACCTCGGAGATCACTTTCACCTCTCGCTAGTCGACGATGGAGAATCCCGCCTGAGCAAAGTCGGTGTCGAACGTGAACGCACTTCCGATGGCCAACGCCCGCATGACTACGAAACTTGAACAGTCCGTGACGCTCCAATCTTTGTCACTATGGGACGACATGATCTTCATCGCTTCCCGATGGTGGACTGGCTCGATCCAAAGGACGTGCACTTCGTGCCCCGAATCGATTGCATCGGACAAGGCGATTGCTTGGCGTATTCCCAGATTACGCCGAATCAACGTGAGAGTCTCAGCGAGCACGTAGTTAGTGGTGACCTGCTTTCCGAATTCTCCGGCCGCGATTCGTCGATTGATCGTAAGCGCACGATCATGAAATTTGTCGTGGGAATCGACGAGCGCGAGCCACGCGCTCGTATCTACGAATATCATCGGCGAATTCGCGGATAGAGCAGATCATCGTGACGTTCTGAAGTCCGATGTCCCTTCCGACCGCTCTTTCCCAGGGGGAAGATGTGGAAGATTGGGTCACTCGAGTCCACCTCCTCGTCTGCCAGATACTCATGCAGCGCACGCCTGACAATCTCCTTCATCGGGGCACCTTCTGACTCGGCGCGTTGCCGAAGGAGACGGTACTCGGCCTCTGGAATTTGAGCCTGGACCAGCGTCATACCCTATATGACATACTGCATTCTACATTAGGATTTTGGCTTAGATTGATGATGTGGTATGCGGGGTCTTGGCCCACCCTCACAGCGGCGGGCGCGACCAAGGGTGTGGTTTCTTAAGAAGCGTGGACTGGTATGGCTTCCGAGGGATTGGTACCAACCCCCAATCGTTGTAGGCTCGAACTAAATCAAACTGCGATTCCGGGACGCTCACTGAATCGAGAGGATCCTCGGAGTTCGCATAGGATTTCCACCGATTTTGCGC
>JBAUTP010000028.1:0-2313 GCA_049582265.1 Thermoplasmata archaeon | reverse complement strand
CGGACGTGGCAAAGCCGACCTTACTCTTCCATGTCGTATTTTCCGCCGAAAGGAAGCTCGTCCACACGAATGATGTGCCGCTTCCGTCTGAGCGGTGCACCACGATGATGCATGCGTTCGGCAGTGTAATGCCGGGGTTGACGGCCTGTAGAGCCGAGTTGTTCCAGTTAGTGATGGTACCCAAGTAGATACCTGCCAGAATCGAGCCGGTGAACTTTAGGTTCGCGCTCACCGACGGAAGGTTGTAGATCGGGACAACCCCTCCGGAAGACTCCGGAATGGTTACCACGCCTGGGGATGGAATCGCCGCGCGTTGGGCGGGATTCAGAGGGGCATCGGACGCGCCGAAGTCGACCGTCTTTTCAGTGATATCCGTGATCCCCGCTCCACTACCCACGCTCGCATAGCTGACCGTGTTGTTCGTGTAGTCGGAGGACCATGCAAACATGAGGGGAGCCACCAACGTCGACCCTGCGCCGGCCAAGGTCTGTCCCGAGCTAGGCTGTACAGTGGCGGCCGGTGCCGGACTCGAAGCGCTCGTCGGAATGACCGAGGTGCTCGTGGTTGCGCAGTTGGTCGACTTGGAACCAGATGGCTTGAACCACCCCGCGCTATAGCCGCCCGCCAGCACGATCACGATGACGACAATCACGGCGATGACCACAATGAGTCCGGTCCTTCTGGAGCCCTTCCGCCGGGGGATCGTATCGGATGCAGGGGGGGTCGTCGTGCTCTCACTTCCACTACTCATTTCTTTCTCTCTCCTTCGTTCTCGGTTTCGGCTAGGTCTTGATCGTTCCTGACCCGAGGGACTTCGTCGATTCTCCCCGAGGGCGACGCTTGGTGCCGGACGGCACAATTCCACCCGGGACGCCGGGCAGGGAGCGTATCTCTCGAGAGGGGAGGTCCGGCATGCCTCTCGGTGGGGAGCCGTGCACTCTTGGCAGGGACGACATCACCGGCAGCATCGAATCAGACCATATATAGGAAATCAACATAGAGTGTATAGACTACCATAGGTATATATTTGACAAGGCTTCTCAAGCTTGTCCGAGCTAGACGGCAAGCCACCCCCCATCCCGGGGGCCCGACCCGACGTTCAGCTAATGGTTCGCATCCGTCTGACCGGTCTCTCGGCTACTCCCGGCGGCACGGAACCAGGTAAATGGATCCTGCCGGCCAACGCCCACGTGAGCGCCTGCTGGTTCGAGCCGCGGGTGGCAAATCCTCCCGCTGGGGCAACCATTGACCAATCTCGGAATGGCCTTCCCCTGCGGCGGAGTCGAGGGCCGAGAGTCCTTCAACCTCGGGGGGCCGCGTCTGGTTAGCGCATGCCCGCTTGTCCCTCCGAACTTCATGATTCCGCGCGAGATGGGAGACACCCACGCCGCTTCTTCAGAACGGGCCCCCCCGCAGCCTCGTGAGGGGCGGGACGTCTAGGGAGCGGTGTGGTCGATCTACTGTGAACGCCTGAAGGCTTGCGACCTATCGTCCCGCGTTCTGCGCACGCGTAGCGCGGATGACCCTCGGAGGTCCGGCGTGCCGAGCTTGAGAGTTAACGCGAAGCCGCCGCGTCGATTCGCGGCGGCCGGCTACTCGACGGCTAGAGGGGCTTTTGGTGCTACTGCGTTAGGAATGCGTCGAGTCTGTCCACCGTGAATTCATCGAGGCCCTCCAGACGACGTCCACTGGGGTGAAGGAGAGCAGGGAACTGCTTGAGGTGGTGGACCGTTTCTTCTATCTTCTCGTGAATGATGGATTCCTCTCCGACGTCGACCACGTGGAGGTGGTAGCCATGTCGCTCGGCGGCTTCTCGAGCCACCTCGATGCAATGGAGGTCTTCCTGCGGCATCGTTCGGTTCCCCCGCAGTTCGGGCGCGGTGCCGGTTTCATCCGTCATAAGGCGAGGGTTGGGTTCAGGTACATCGGTACGACGACCGCCCATTGCCCCGGGCCCGCCGGCGCTCACTCCTGGGTTTCCTATCACGGAAGCCGCGGGAGGAGGTCCAGAGGCCACCACGGCGTCGGGTAGAGGAAGGCTCCTTACGTAGAGGCGAAGTGTCGGTTTTTCTGGTGCGGCCATACCGGACTTCCGAAGAGCCCTGCTGGATATAATGATGAGAAAGCGCGATCCAGTGTCGCGGTCGTGGATCACTCCCTGGTTTCCAGCCGAAGCCATCCGTTCTTCAACACGGCCCGCGATGGGGACGGCTGCAAGGACCCGCCCAGCGAGATGGAGCCAAGTCCCTCGCTCGACGACCCCGAGGATAGGCTCATCGTTCCGCGAAGCCTAGGGTGGCCGTGTTTTGTCCG
>JBAUTP010000027.1:0-2051 GCA_049582265.1 Thermoplasmata archaeon | reverse complement strand
GAACAACGTCATCGAGTGGTTCGGTCCACATCGATCCGCCACACGTACCCGTTCTGCTGGCGATGCGGCACTGCGCTCATCTATCGTGCCGTAGACTCCTGGTTCGTCCGGACCTCTCGGTTCACATCCGAGCTCGTGGCGAACAATCAGAGCGTTCATTGGGAACCGGACCACTTGAGGGAAGGGCGTTTCGGAAATTTCCTCAACGAGGCCAAGGATTGGGCGCTCTCCCGGAATCGGTACTGGGGCACGCCGCTTCCGATCTGGGTATGCTCCGCGGGCCATCCGACGTGCATCGGAAGCTTTGCCGAGCTCGCCGAGCGTTCCGGACACTCGCTGCCGGCGGGATTCGACCCGCACCGTGTGACGGTGGATGCGCTACTTCTCACGTGCTCGACCTGCGGTCAACCGGCACGCCGTGAACCCTACACCATCGATGGTTGGTACGACAGCGGGTGTGCCCCGTTCGCCCAGTATCACTACCCGTTCGAGGACGGCCCCTTCGTCCCCAGCGAGCCGCTCGACTTCATCGCGGAGGGTCTCGATCAAACGCGCGGTTGGTTCTACACTCTCCTCGTGCTGGCGACGGGCCTCTTTCACCGCCCGGCCTACCGTGTGTGCGTCACGAACGGTCTGGCCCTCGATGAGGGCGGTCGGAAGATGTCGAAATCCCAAGGGAACGTTCTCGACCCGATGTCGATCCTCGAGCGCTATGGGGGCGACGCGGTTCGCTGGACATTCCTCGCAACGGACTACACGGAGCCGATGCGCGTCGAGGAGAACGCGTTCCGGTTGTCCGGTTCCCGTACGTTGGGTACTCTCCTCAACATCGCCCAGTTCTGGCTCGAGAATGCTCTCCCGGACCGTATCGTGGCGTCCGACGAACCCCCCTCGCCTACTCGCGCCATCGACCGCTGGCTCCTGTCGCGCTTGGCCGGGACGACCCGGGAGGTCACGGAGGGACTCCACGAGTACGACCTTCGCCGAGGCGTTTCCGCGCTGGGTCGATTGATCGATGAGACCAGCACCTGGTATCTTCGTCGGTCGCGGCCGAGGTTCTGGGAGGAGGGCGACACCGCCGACCGACGCGACGCGAATGCGACCTTATCCTACACGCTCGCCACCGTCGCCCGCCTGCTGGCGCCCTTCGCCCCCTTTACGGCCGAATACCTGCATCAGGAGATCCACCACTTGGGCTACCAGCGTTGGGAGGATTCGGTGCATGCGACACGCTGGCCGAGTACCAGCGATCCCTCTGCCCCGGCTCTCGAGAGCGCCATGGAGCGACTCCGAGAGCTCGCCGAAGTGGGGCGCGAACTCCGCCATCGCGCGGGGGTCAAGAGCCGCATCCCGCTCGCCGAGTTCGTCGTGTTCGCGACCCCGGGCAGTCTCGCCGGTCGGTGGGAGCCCGAGGGTCTCGAACTGCTCGCGGAAGAGCTCAATGTTCGCTCCGTTCGTCTCGAGGAGAGGTTCGACCCGAGCTCCTTCGCGGAGGACGAATGGGTCGTACGCCTCGACGGTGACCGAGCGCTCGCGGCCTTGCCTCGGAATCCCACGCCGGAGCTCCGGCGGGACGGATTGGTTCGTGAAGCTCTTCGACGTCTCCAGCTCCTCCGCAAGGAACTTCACCTTCGCTACACCGACCGCGTGAGGGTGACACTCTACGCCTCGGCGGAGTGGCTTGGTGCCCTGGAGCCCGCGCAGGACGTGATTCGACGCGAGGTATTGGCCCAGCACCTCGAGCTTCGGCCGGGCTCTGCCCCCACGGAGCTCCACGCCCACCGATTCGATGTGGACGATCAGACGATGGAAGTGATGATGGCACCGGTGGCGGCACCCGCTACCTCAACCTGAGCGTGCCAGGACCGGGCCCCGGGGCCGCTCCTCCGCGAATACCTTGGCCTGAAATCGTGCCACCCGCACCCGCGGGTCGGTCCAGGCATGGAACGCGAGACCCGCCTTGACACACGTCTGGCCGAGGAACTCACGGGATGTCCAGTGCTCTGCGGATGCGACCTGGGGGAGGAGAAGACCTCCCGTGCCATGGCCCT
>JBAUTP010000026.1:0-16179 GCA_049582265.1 Thermoplasmata archaeon | reverse complement strand
GTTCACGGCTCTCCCGCTGTTCCACTGCAATGCCCAAGAGATGACGATGTTGACCGCTCTCCTGCACGACCTGAGGGGGGAGTTCACCGACCGTTTCCACGCCTCGACCTTTTGGGAAAGCGCTCGGTCCGTCGAGGCGACTCACATCTCGCTCCTCATCGCGATGATCAACGTGTTGTTCAAGCAACCCGAGGGTCCGGCGGATCGCGAACATAGCGTTCGTACGGCATTGACGGCTGGGACGACACGCGCGGTGTGGCCGGAGTTCGAACACCGCTTTGGCGTCACGATCATCGAGCTCTACGGGATGACGGAGTGCGGGTGCACGACGCTCATGAACCCGCCGGATGCGATCCGGGTGGGCTCCGTCGGAACGCCCCTCGGGTTCGTCGAAGCGGAGGTCGTGGACGACGACGACCGACCCGTCGCGAACGGCGTCCGCGGCGAGCTCGTCGTCCGGCCCCGTCAACCGTTCACCATGTTCCTCGGCTATCATGCGAAGCCCGAGAAGACCGTCGAGGCGTGGCGGAACCTCTGGTTCCATACCGGCGACTTCGTCACGCGCGACGCCGACGGCTACTACTATTTCGTGGACCGGAAAAAGGACGTCATTCGACGTCGGGGAGAAAACGTGGCCCCGTACGACGTGGAGACCGCGCTGAATCGCCACGCTGCGGTCTTCGAGAGCGTCGTCGTGGGGGTCCCCTCGCCGCTCGGCGAGGAGGATGTGAAGGCCTTCGTCCAGCTAAAGCCCGGGGCCGCGGTCTCCGCCGAGGAGCTCTTCCACTTCTGCATCGGCGAGCTTCCTTTCTTCATGGTCCCTCGCTACATCGAGTTCGTGGAGGAGATCCCCAAGACCGCCAACCAGAAGGCCCAGCGATTCCGACTTCGCGACCGGGCAGGGGGGATCGTTCACGACCGAGAAGCGCTCGGCATCAAGGCGCGTCCTCCCTAGCCCTACTGCATCGATCCGTGCGCCTCGTTGGGTGCTTCTCGATACGAACGGGCTCTTCCTTCCGTTTACGAACGGGGTCCCGCTGGAATCCGAAGTCCTGCGTCACGTCGAGCACGCGCGCATCGGCGTTCCGAGCTCGGTCTTGGGCGAGCTTGCGAGACTCGTTCGCGAGGGCGTCCCCGAGTCGAGCGTAGCCCTACGATTTGCTGCCCGCTTTCCGGTCGTTCCCTGTTCGGGCCGTGGCGACGCAGGGATTCTCGAAACAGCGCGCGACCTGGGGGCGATCGTCGTCACCGCGGACCGTGAGCTCCAGATTCGCCTACGCGCCGTCGGCGTCGGTGTTCTCCGACCGCGTGACCGTCAACGACTCGAGCTCGTGCTGGGACGAGTCGGCGGTGCCTTTTCCCCTCGACCGTCGGCGGCAACGGTTAAGAATCGTCCCTCGATAGTACGACGTAGTCGGAGCCGATAAAGGTGCGCGACGACGATAAGCTGCTCAGCGAACCGGGTCTCAGTTTCGGTAGCGGCATCGTAGGTGCCTGTGATGTCTGCGGGGAGCGACAGGCGGTCATCATCCTGCAAAAGGAACGCTTCAAGCTCTGTGTCCTCGACTTCCTCAACAAGACCTGGATCACCTCGAAGCCCACGCCCGGAGCACCGCTTCCGCTGTACCGAAGTGACCGGGTCGTCTTTGATACGGACCATTCTCCTTCCGGAAAAGCGCAGGCCGTCGTACTGACGCCGACCAAGCAGGTCCGTCATCCGGTCGTCCTCATCACGCCGGACGTCTACGGGCTCACGACCCAGTTGCTCGACGCCGCAGTGCGCTTCGCTCGCGAAGGTTTCGAAGTTCTCCTTCCGGACATCGGAACCGTGAACTCCATCGGCGCGGGGAACCACCTCGCGATGCGCATCGGCGTCCGTCGAGGAGGGGTCCCGATGCATTCGACCCGCGTTCAGGGGATGGTGGATCTCTACCAGGACGCCATGCAATGTCTCAAAGCTCGACCGATGGTCGACCCCGACAAGGCGGCGGTCTTTGGAGCTTCCTACGGGGGCTCGCTCGCGATCGCCTATGCTGGCCAGACCCATGGACTGTCGGCGATCCTACTCGCTTATCCCGCTCCCGTGGCCCCTTTCGAGTACTTAGGGCTCCTGACGGGCCCGGTGCTCCTCGTGAGTGGCGGGCGGGACCGTCTCGCACGTCGTTGCCGCGAGGAGCTCGTCAAGGCCGAGCAAAAATTCCCGATCAACGTGGAGCACTTCTTCCTTCCCTACGGTCGTCACGACTTCCTCGCCCGGGACAAGTCGTCCTACGACCTCACTCTCGCCGAAATGGCCTGGGCGAAGATGGGAGAGTTTCTGAAGGCCCGGCTCTTTCCGCCGCCCCCAAAGCCTCCGAGTCCCCCCAGGGCCGCCGTGGCAGCACCGTCCCCGGGGCCGTCCGCGAAGTCGGTCGTCGCGACGCCCGGGGTCGCCGCAACGCCCGCACGTCCGGCGTGAGGATCCTCAGACTTCCGAGGGGATCCCCGAAGCCGTGTCCATGAGCTCCTTCGCGGCGCGGGTGAACCGCATCGCCTTCGCGAGGTTCCCCTTCAACTGGAACGTCCCGTCCACGATCGCTTTCAACGGGTCGACCTCGTGACGCAGGAGCCGACCCCAGTTCGTGGTCGTGCCCTGGAACACGAATTCGCTGGATACTTGGCGCGTCTCGGGGAGATAGGTTGCCTCCCGGCACGTGCCCTGACGGAGGTCGAGACGAATGCCCGGCGACGCCGCTGTGGGATCCTCCGGGAGCACGCGTAGCAGGAAGTCTGCTTCCCACGCCTGGGCCGCCTCAGCGTAGGCTGGGTTCGCGTTCAGTCGCGCCTGGAATTCGACCGCCCACTCCCACGACGGGAACTTGACCATGGTACCCTCGAGTCGGACCACTCGTAGCGGGATTTAACGGCACCAAGCGCCCCGGGGACTCGGAAGTACCGCGGCGAGTCCAACGCCGGCCGGCCGTGCCTTCCTCAGGAAGTGGTCGCGTACTCGTAGAAACCCTGGCCGGTCTTCCGACCGAGGTGACCCGCGTCCACCAACCGGCGAAGCGTCACGGCCGCTCGATACTTGGAGTCTCCGAATTCTCTTGCGAGGGTTTCCGTCACGTCGAGGGCCACGTCCAGACCCACGAGATCGGCCAGCTCGAACGGGCCCATGGGCATTCCTGCCCCCGCCTTCATCGCGGTATCAATGTCGCGCGCGGAGGCCAGGCCCTCCTCGAGGGCAAAGCAGGCCTCGTTGAGCACCGGCATCAACAGTCGGTTCACCAGGAACGCCGGCGATTCTTTGACGCGGATCGGCACCAGAGGATAGCGGTGGTTCTGGAGGCCCTGAAGGAAGTCGATCATCTCGGTGATCACGTCTTCCCGAGTGTCCACTCCACCCGCCACTTCGACCAACGGAAGGGTCGAGGGCGGATTGAAGAAATGCGTGACGAGGGTCTCCCGCACGTGGCCGAGACCCCGAGCCAACCGGCTGATCGAAAGCGACGATGTGTTCGACGCGATCACGCCGTGGACGGGAAGCGCCCGGTCGACCGCCGACAGGACCTCGCGTTTCACCGAAAGTTCCTCGAAGACCGCCTCGATGACCAGGTCCACCTCTCCGAGCGGGGACCAATCGGTGATCCCTCGCACGCGCGCCACAATCTCCTCCCCCCTCTCGGGGGTCACTTTCGGTTTCCATCGGGAGCGGAGGCGCTCCAGTTGCTCGGGGGTGAGCTCGATCCCTAGGCCGGCGAGGCGCTCCTGCTCCTTGTCCACGCGACCCGAGTGGAAGGCCACAAGCTCATCGACCAGACGGCGCACCCGAGCGAGGCCGCGGTCAACCAGCTCCGGGCTGACGTCCTTCAGGACGACCTCAATCCCGTTGAAGGCCAGGAGCTCCGCGATCGCCGCCCCCATCGTCCCAGCACCGATGACCGCCACCCGTTGCACGCGCATGGTCTCGCTCACCGCGTGCCAGCGAGCGTCGGTATAAACGGCCGATGCCCTCGCGACTCGGTCGACCGCTCAGTAGCGGAGTCGCCGGACCGCTGGGAAGACCGCGCCGAGGAGCCCGGCCACGACGAACCCGCCGGCGACCAAGCCGGCCACTTCGAGAGGAGTCCACGTCACGGCGACCAGACCGATCACGAGCGCCCCAATGGCACTCGTCACGCCTTGGAACAGGTAGAGATTCGATGTGACCCGCCCCAGCTGGTCCGCGGGCAACGATCCCTCGAGGAAGGCGGACCTGGCCCCGGTGTAGGCATCGATCGCGAACCCCGCCAAGAACCAAAGAGGCAGCGTGGCGACCCAGAGCGGAGCCGACCGAACGCCCAACACGACCGCGATCCCCGTCACCACGAGAGAAAGTACGAGAAGTGGGCCTACGCGGTGGCGAGGGTTGATGTGTCCCCAGATGAGTCCGCTCGCCACTCCACCCACGATATAGACCGTGAAGAGCACGCCGTAGGCCTGCGCCGGGTCACGGAAGATCACGTTCGCGGCCAGCGTGATCAGGAGGGCCGGTCCGTTCGAGACGAAGCCGCGGACACCGTCCATGAGGGACAGAAGCAGCAGGGGTCGACCTTCCCCCGCGAAGACCGTCTTCCAGCCTTCTCGAAAACTCGGCCCGAAGGAGGAAGGCACGGTCGGAGCCGCGGGAACTCGTACCCAGATCGCGAGACCGGCGGCCACAGCCAACAACACGGCATAGAGGAGAAGGCCACCGCCTGCACCCACGAGAAGAATGAGCGTTCCGCCCACCGCGTAGCCGGCGACGGTGTTTCCGCCGTTCACCAGACCCGACAGCCCCTGAGCGGCGAACATCTCGTCGGGGCTGAGCAGAAGTCGTGTGGCTGTGTTTCCCGCTGCCCACGCGAAGTCCCAGAGCAGGGATATGACGACAACGAGACCAAGCAGCAGGGGGATCGTAAGAAATCCCCGGGACAGGCCGAGAGCGAGCGCCCCCGCGGCCGCCGCCTGGACGGGAAAGCAGGCCAAGAATATCGTGCGTTTGTCTGCGGCACGGTCGACAAGAGGACCGATCACGAAGGTGAGACTATAGGTCGCGAGCTCGACGAAGAGCACCGCTCCGGCGACCACCAGATTGCCCGAGATCTGATAGGCGAGCCACAGAATGGAGACGGAGTAGATCGAGTAGCCGACCCCGCCCGATGTGGACATGGCAAGGTACGTGGCATACCGACGGTTCCGCAGAACCGACCGATACCCTCGGGGGATTGATGGGGAAGTAGACACCCCCGGTCGCTAGCCTTCGAGGGTAAAGTCCTCTGGGGTTCACAAACCACCGGCCAGCCACACGGGGAGCGCCACCGATGAGAACTCCGGAGACCGCGAAGGTACCGGTGAATGGAGGTGACTTACCCGACGCGTCGCAAGCAACAGCCGCCAAGCGTACGCGCCGGTGGCCCGCGGCTCTAGGACGCTTGCGGGATCGACGGAGAACCTTGTTCTTCCTGAGCGGGCACCGCGAACCGCGACGCTGTGTTTCTCACGAATCCGTTCGGGCCTGACTCGGACATGGCCCGCCGGCAATGGACGCGCCCGGGCACGAGCCCACGCGGTTAAATGAAGGGCCAGGGTTGGGTCAACCCGCGCGGGGATGGCCCAGCCCGGCAAGGCGCTGGATTGCTAATCCAGTGGTGATTTCACCTCGGGGGTTCAAAAGGGAGTCGCGCCAACGCGGCTGCCGGAATTTCCCCCTCCCCGCGTTCTCGGAGGGAGGAGCTGGCCAACTAGGGCGGGTGGATCCGATAGACGAGATCGTGGCGCTCGACGGTCACGGTATCGCCAATTGTCGGCAACGCGGCGGATGTGGCGGCGAGCAAGCGGACGGACTCGGCGCATTCGACCAAGACGAGGCGGTGGGGAGAGGACCATCCGGCCGGCGCGAGCGTGAGTTCGGTTGCGGCGAGCACGATCCCCGAGGGTGGGATCTCACGGGGTTCGAGGGAGGTCGCGCCGCATCGGGGGCAGGAACCGGGACGTGGGAGGAAGGTGCCCTGACACTGCGGGCAGTACAGCACCGGGAGCGGCGGGAGTGGGTCGGTCATCGCTTTCCGCTCCGGGCCAGAATGGTCACCAGGGCCTGTGCGCCGAGGCCACCTAGCGAATGCGCGAGGCCGGTGCGAGCGGCGCGCGGAAGCTGTTGGCTGCCGGCCTCTCCGGCGAGCTGCCGTGCTACGTGGACGATGCCTACCAGACCCGAAGCCGCGATCGGGTCTCCACTTCCGAGCAGTCCTCCCGAGGGGTTCACGCTGCGTGCGCCCTCCGAAGTACCATCGTGGTTGCCAAGCCACGTGGGGGCTTCCCCCGGCTGGCAGACGCCGAGGTCCTCGATGGCCAGGCATACCAACGGAGCGTAAGCATCGTAGACCTCGACGAAGTCCGCTCGTGAGCCGGGGAGTCGGGCGCCCGCCATGGCACGCTGACCGGCGAGCCGGCTCGCACGGAAACTCGTGAGGTCGGCGCGTTCGCTTACTGCCTGCACGTCAAGACCCTGTCCGATGCCCCGAACGATCACCCGGCCTGCTCCCCGTTCTACGACGATCGCGGCGGCGCCATCGCCCCGAACGGCGCAGTGCGCGGCTCTCAACGGCGGAGCGACCCAGGGGCTTTGCTCGAGGGTGCGCCCAGGATCTCCCACGGGCTTCGGGTCCCGGGGACTGGGGGACGCCCGTTCACGAGCCCGCGTGACGATTTCGTCGAAAACCTCAGGGCCTGTCGCGAACCGGGTCAGGTACCGCTGGGCGATGAGCGCCGCCAGAGCAGGTGCCGTGGCACCGGCCGCGCGCTCGGAAGGAGCGAGCCAAGGTTCCATCCAGGCCGATGTCGGATCACGCGCGGCTGGAGGGCGCTTTTCGGCGGCGACAACGAGTACCCTCTCGACGTCCCCGGAACGAACGGCCTCGACGGCCGAGTGAAAAGCGGCCGCGCCCGTCGCGGTCCCCGATTCCACCCGAACGGCGGCGCCCGTATCAATCCCAAGCCGGTCGCTCACTTGAGGGAGCACGAGGGAACCATCGGCGGATTCGCCGATGCCCGTCGAGCCAACGATGAGAAGGTCGATCGGTTTTCGCCCTACGCCTTCGAGGGCAACGCTCCCTGCCTCCGCCAGAAGATCGACCAATCCCTCCGCCCGATCTCCCCACGACGTGAGCCCCCACGAGGCAACCGTCACGACCGTCACAGGCCCGGCCCTCCCGGCCGCGCCGTCAAGAATTCGAGCTTTTCGAGGAACTCGCTCAATGGCATTCCGTCCGCCCATCGTAGGACCGCGTTCCCCTGGGCGGTCGCGTCGACCGGAGGGAGCCAGCGACGTAGAACGGCCAGCCGTCCGTCGCGGGGAGGGGCTGCGGCTACGAACAATCGCCAGGTCTCGCCGTCGCGAAGGCCGACGCGGCGATACGCATAGAGTACAAACAATCCCACCCGCTCCACCGCCGCACGATGGGCGGCGAGCTGAGTGGCCGCCCGCCCGCTCGCCGACGAGAAGCGGATCGTATCCGACCGGGAGGCCTTCACTTCGAGCGGGAACGCGAGCGCGTTGCGAAGGGCGATAAGGTCGAACCCGAGCGACCCCGCCCCTCGGATCACGAGGAACGGGGCTTCCGTGAGCCGGGCGATGCCGGGACGCCGGTCCGGTGGTAGCCCGCGTGCATACCGAGTGACGGCCGACGACTCGCCCTGGAGAAGGTCCTTGAGCTCGCGCTCGTACGCGGAGGCGCTCCGGACCACGCACGCCAGTTCCGATGAAAGTAGATATAGGTTCGTCACGCCATCGCCGACGGACCGTGGCTGCGAGCAGCACCCTCGACCTCACCGAGGATGACGCGGCCGTCGCTCGAGTTCTGGCACAGCTGCTCGCCGACGCGGACCG
The DNA here is from genome assembly GCA_049582265.1 of Thermoplasmata archaeon. Classification (GTDB taxonomy): domain Archaea; phylum Thermoplasmatota; class Thermoplasmata; order Lutacidiplasmatales; family UBA184; genus Lutacidiplasma. The sequence goes on along the minus strand of JBAUTP010000026.1, from coordinate 8,294 downwards.
ACGTAGGCTCGTCCGCGGCGTCGCGAGCCAGACCGCCCGTTTCTCGCTCGCCGAGCTGCGCGGCCGGCTGCTTCGCGATCGCGTTTTCGAGGATCCCGCGCGGCTGCTCCAGCGCCTGAAGCGTCGCGGGTTCGTCGACGAGACGATCGAGGGGCGCGCCGACCGGACCTATCGCGTACCTTATCCTACCGAACTCCGCGCGCTGCTCGCGGGAGACCTACAGCGACTCGACGCTCCGGACCCCGTCGCGCTCCAGCCGGTACCGAACGAGTATGCCGAGATCCGAGCGATGGAAGGTCAGTTCCTGGACCACCTGCGCGACGTGATGACCCATCGGCTCGACGAGACCCTCGAGTTCGGACGCACGCTCTCTGTCGATGTTCTTGCTCGCTATCTCAACGACCTGTTCGGCGAGTCGCTGTTCTTCGATTCGCTCATTGCCCTCTTGCAACAGTACGCCCTCGCCGATGTCCCGCTCCTCGCGCCCACGGGCCGGCCCACGGGCGCGACGGGGTTCCATCTCGCGTTCTTTGGCCCTCCGGGAACGGGCAAGACGTTCGCCATTGACGACCTCGTTCGAGGGAACCCGCGGACGGGGGTCCCGCCTCACGGGCTTCCGGGGAGGAACCGGTACTGTGGGGGGATCACGCCGGTTCAGTTTCTTCGTGTGGGAGCGGCGTACGAGGGGCGGACGTTCAATTTCATCGTGCCCGAGTTCAATGACTGGTTCAAGTACAGAGGGATGGTCGAACCGCTCAAACTCGTTATGGAACAGCGCGAAGTGAAGTGGGAGACCACGCTTGGCACCGTTGGCCCGTACACCTTCCGCTCGTTCTTCTCGGCCAATTACAACGTCCGAACGGAGGGCGCGCAGGATTACTGGACCACCATCGGCGACCCCAACTTCGCGGCGCTGGAGGACCGGATGCTCCTCCGGTTCCACCCGATGACGCGGGAAAGGTTCCGAGCGGTCGAGCTGAGCGCCGAACGCCTGGAGCTCGGCGAGCTCGAGTTCGGTCTGGCACCCCAACTTCGCGACCACCTCACGCTCGTCCATGCGATCGCGACGCGCCATCCGCTCGTGACCCACCGTTTCCCGCTCAAACCGGTCCGCCTGGACCCCGCGCTCTACCGCGAACTTCGACATGTGTCGGAGTTGGCGCTCGCTCGAACGCCGCATCCCAAATTCTCGCCTCGACTGAAATCCCGCGCGGTACGTCTGGCGGCGGCCGCCGCGCTCATCACCTACTTCGCCCACGCGGCCGACAGTACGCTTCCCATCGGCCCGGTCGAGACCGGCTATGCTCGACGCTTCTACGAGGAGGAGATCCGTGCCCGCGAAGGTCGACGAGGCTCATCGGCGTAGGAACCGCGCCGCCTCCCGAGCCGGCTATCACCGACCCCCGCTCGAGGACGTCGCGACCGCGGCGCGTCGCGTGCTCGTACACCCGTCCGAGCGGTTCCGGTCCCTCCGTGCGCTCCGAGAGGCGGTCCTTCCGGTCCTTCGTCGGCGTGACCCGCGCGCGGCCTTAGGGGGCCGGCGACTTCGGGCGATCCTGTTCACGCTGCCCAACGTGCGGGTCGATGTCCGCTACCGGACGACGCAGGATCGGGGCCCGATGGAGCGATGCCCCGTGTGCTCGTCCGCCCTACGTCCGATCCAGAACCGGACTCTCGATGAGGGCGAGGTCATCCTCGGGTACCGCTGCACGCGGTGCAGCTATTGGACCCACCGCGAACAACGGCGCCCGGTCCGCTACGCGTTCCGCGTCGGTTCGTCCTGACCGGCCCCTCTCAGGCCACGACGGCGGGCATCACGCGACCGGCGTGCGAGTCGATGAGAACGATCGATTTCTCCCCCTTCCGCTCGAGGAGGAAGTACCAGATCGGCACGTGCAGCAGTTCCCCTTCCGTCACCTGGACGTCCGTCGAAAGCTTGCTCACCATGCGGTGCTTCTGATGGGCCGCTTCGGACTGGAGCTGCGTCACATAGGCCTTCGCCGAATGCTGGGCGGCGTCCTCCCCCAAGTCCCCGTTCAGGACGGGCGTGCCGGTCGGGATCTGTTTTCGGTCGAAGAATGTCCGCTCCTTGAGGGCGAAATCGTAGTTCTTGGGCTGGTATTGGGTCATGCCCTTCACCGCGACCACGGGGAACTCGTACATTCCGGTGATCGTGTCCTGGCGGCTCGAGTTGACAGGCGACCGCATCATGATCGGCATAGGGAGGAACCCGCCTCCGCGTCCGCCGCCGAGGACCCCCGCGAGGACCGCCGCGCCGGCCATCGTGCCGATGGAAGCGCCGACCCCCACCGCGACGTCCGAGTAGACGTAGTTCGTGCTCGCCGACACCGGCAGCACCCAGAACGGGACGAACGTGAGCTTCTCCTCGTCGATCTTGGATTCCTCGAACGCGCTCCGATGCATGAGGCCGACGTCGAGGGAACCCCGCACGATGGCGTGGGCCTGCTCGCTCGAGGTTACCTTGGGGATGAGCATCGTGTGCTTGTTGATCTCCTTCCACCCTCCCGAGCCTAGCGTGACCGAACCACCGCAGTAGTCACAGGTGATGATCATCTCGCCGAACACCGGATGTATCGGAGCGCCGCAGGCGGGGCATTTGAGGTCCTGCGGGTCGGCGGAGCCGGGCGGGGTGGGGGGCGGAGCGGCGGAGCCGATGGGCATACCGCACGAGTAGCAGAACTTCGCGGAATCGGGAAGCGACGTCCCGCACTTTGGGCAGTTCATGTCCGGTACTCGACGATGACCCCGACGAACCGGCCCCGCCTACGTCGGCATGGCTGTCCCGCAGTTGGGACAGAACTTGTTGCCCGGGGGAACATCGGCCTCACACTTGGGGCACTTGCGGGGCGTCGGCGCCATCGTGGTCCCGCAGTTCGGACAGAACTTGGCACCGGCGGCCACGGGTTGGCCGCACTTGGGGCAGGGCATCGTGGAAACCGCGGCCGCGGGAGCTGCCTGCACGGCGGCGCCGCACGAAGGACAGAAACGTGCGCCTGCCGCCATCATCGTCCCGCATTTGGGACAAGGCGTGCCACCCCCGCCCATCCCGCCCTGACCCATCCCTCCGGCCATGACACCGGTCATTCCGTAGCCCATTCCCATGCCCGCGCCGAGCCCGACGCCCGCGCCTACGAGGGCTCCAGCGGAACCCGAGGGATTCGCGGCGGCGGTCGTCAGCGCCTGCCCGGCCTGGTACTGCATGTAGTTCACACCGAGCACACCCATCTGGGAGCGCGTGTTCACGGCCTTCGAGACCTCATCGGGCAGGTTGATGGACAGTCCCTGGAGCTGCACCAAGTCCACCCCGAGCGGTCCGAAATGCTGCGGTGCGAATCCGAGGACGGCTTGCTCGATCGTCGTCAGTTGCGTCGCGAGGTCGGTGACTCGCATTCCTTGGTCCTTGAGCTTTCCGAGCGAGTTGTAGACGAGAAGCACCATCTGGTCCCGGAGTCGGCCCTCTACGTCTGCGGAAGAGACAGCTCCGAACGTTCCGACGAACTGGTTGATGAAGATGTCCGGTGCTCCAAGCTTCCAACGGTAGTCCCCAAAAACGCGCAGGTTCACGAGGCCAAAGTCCGGGTCTCGGAAAACGTAGGGTTCGCTGGAGCCGAACTTTCCGTCGAAGATCCGCTTCTGAAGGTAGTAGACCTCGGCTTCTTGGCGCACGCCGCTGAGGGCTCGGACGATATCACCGACCAGCCCCACATTGAGGCTGGTGAGCGCGTAGCGATCGGGGCGGTCGAGGTACGAAAGCGCCTTCCCGTCCCGGTAGAAGACCGCGATCTCATCTTCCCGAACGACGATGTTGTCGCCGTAGTGGATGTTGCGCGGGACGCGCCACATGATGTTGTTGCCCTTGTAGGCGTCTTCCCAGGCGACGGTCGTCGCACCGAGCAGGCTGCCGCCTTTGGCAGGAATCGGCTTGTTGGTTACCATGGACCTTCTCTCCTCATACGCGGATACCCTCGACGACCTTGATGCGCGCTTGGAACGCCTGCTGAAGTTGGGTCACCATTGCGCGAACCGTGTTGACCGCGGGTGGAATGGCAGCGGAATTCGCGGAGGCCAGTGTCGTCCGAAGTGTCCGGACTGCAACCCCCAGTTGGTCTCCCGCCTCAGCGAATCCAAAGTCGTACTCGTAGAGACGGTCCAGCTCAGCGGCCTGCATCCGCACGGCGGGAGATATCCCGGTATAGCCCTGCTCACCGTGCCGGATATGACCCTCGAGCTGCTGGAGCTCGGCGATCAGGTTCGAGAACTCGGTAAGCACGCTGAACTGGTTCGCGTTGACGAGGTCGCTTCGAGCGTCCTGGAGCTGAGAAAGCGAGTCGTGGACCTTGTCGGCGACCTGGCGTCGGAGCAAGCTGTCCGCGGCACGTATGTCCTCACCCTGACGATACCCCCGGAAGCCGGGTACAAGGAGCTGAAGGCGTTTCAGAAACCCGCGGTCCTCGTCCACCTTCTGCCGAATGTCGACCGGGGGGGCCCCCCCTGTCGGGGCAGCCGAGGAGGTGAGGGTCGCTCCGCACTTGGGACAGAACCGCGCCGATGGGTCCACTGGCGCGTGACAACTCGGGCAGGTAGGAGAAGGAGCGGGAGTGGGGACCGGAGTTGGGGCGGGCGATGAGGAGGGGGGAGGGGGAGGCGGTGGCGGAGGGGGCGGGGGGGGAGGCATGGCCGCCATTGCTAGTGCCCTTGTTGGGGCGGTGTGGGAGGTACGCTCGCAGGCGTCGGCGGCGGCGACACGTTGGGTGGAGTACCCGTCGAATAGTTAAATGCTGACGGCGCCGGGCGGCTCTGCCAGGCCTGTCGTCCTTCCTTCAACATCTTGTCCGTGGCGACCGCGCGGAATCGCCAGTAGATGAGAGCGACGGTTATCGCCAGCAGAACGCCGAGGACGATGAGCGCGATTAGCCGGTCGATGGCATTGATTGTCGGGTTCGGCCCGACGCCTTCCGTGACGAACAACAACGTGAACCCGAGCGCGAGGAAGCCCCAGCCCAAGGCTCGCTGCGCGGCCGGACGAGGGGAGGCGGCCTGGGCCACGTAGGACGCAAGCCCGAAGATGAGGGAAAGGACGCCGATCGTGATCAACGCGTTGAAATGGGTCGAGGAAGGACCCTGGACGGTGACGTAGATAACCAGGAAGATCAGAGCCGCAACGACGACGATGATGACCGCGAGAACCATCGCCCCCCAACGTGGGACGCGGGGAGGGGCCAACGCGGGGGTCGAGCTGGTTGGAGCGACGGTCGCCACAATACCTCAGCGCACCATGGTGACTCAGAGTATATCGCCTTTGAGGCGCCGGTTACGGAGGGTACATCCGTCGGATCCTCTCGCCGACGGTGTAGGGCACCGAGTCGATACGCACGAGAGTCGGACCAATCGAGCGCCCCCGAAGAACCTGGTAGGACGTAACGGCCGTCTGTGAGTTGCGTCGTTTCCAGAGCCATCGACCAGGTAGAACTCCTCCGTCCCGAATGAGGATCGTCAGAGCCGAGGCTCGTCGTCCGGCCGCTCGTGTCGCGGTTTTGGGGTCGGTTTTGGTTCGGGGGGAGAAGGAGAAGGAGTCGTCGAGGCCGGCGGGGTCGCGTTCCCGGGTGCCGTCGAGGGCCCAGAGTGATGATGTTCGGCCGTTGGCCCCGGATGCGGATGATCCCCCTCGGAGACCGGATGACGGTGCTCAGGAGAAGGAGCCGCATGGCGATGCTCGCCCGGGCGAGGGGACGGAGGAGCCGCAGGACGGTCGTGTGCCTTCGGAGGATCGGGGAGTTTCGCATGCTCGGGGGTGTGCGGGTGATCCCCTGTGTGCGCAGGTCGGGTCACCGAGCCGTCGGTCTTCGGGATGCGAGCTTTCGTGACGACGGAGCGCACGGAGAATCCTTCCCGGGTGGCGGATGTGGTGGGCGGGATCCGTCCGTGGCCCGTCGCAAGGGAGTGCGTCGATTCGGGGTTCACCATGACGCGGCACTTGGGGCACGTATGGAACTGCGCGATGCAGTGGTGGCATAACGGGGCCCCACACTCATGGGCGACGGAGGCGAGGCCACCGCAACCCACGCATCGGGCTTGGCCCGCCGCATGCGCACCGACCTCAGGTCCTAACGCGGTGCGCGTGATTCCCTGCGCGATGTCCGCCTTGGAAGGACCGTGAATGGGAGCCGCCGTGCCCGGGTGGGTCCGTGGAGATGCCGGGGGCGTCGGAACGGGGGCGATGGTCACGTTCACGCGGACAGGTTCCTCCGGCGGGGCGGCTTGGAACTCCGGTCCCAACGGTCCGAGGTCGAGGGTTGGTAAGGGAGCGTGAACGGCGGTTCCGGCACCCTCCACGACCTTTACGATGCGTGCCTTGAATATGCCGACCTTGAGCGTCCGAACGATCTGGAACAAGGTGCGTTGCTCGTTGGGAATCATCGTGATCGCTCGTCGGACGAGCTCCTCCACGTCGGGCGTCAGCTGGAGGTTCTCGGCGCGAAGGTCGGTTTCCAGAACGGCTTTGAGGTAGCCGAACAAGCGCTGGATCTGCCCGAGGGTGTAGTTGGGTGAGCTCAGGACCGCGACGTCGCCGAGCGTGAAGCCCCGCCGTTCGATCCCTTCGGGCCGGTTCTCCAAGGCGGCGATGATGAGCCGGTAGGAGGCCGTCTCGAGTTCCTTGAGGTCGCCCTCGGAGAGCTTGTCGAGCTCGACCGACGGGGCCTCCGTCAACGCATTCAACACGGGGTCCAGCATGTCGTAGGGCACGTGGAGCGTCACGAAGAGGTCGTTCTTCGTCACGGCACGACGCAGACGCGCTTCCAAGAGCAGTGCCTCTCGTCCAACCTTCCCGATCTGCGCCTCTCGGGTGCGCTGTTGGGCGGTGCGCTTCCCTTCCTTGGCCGGCTCGTAATCGGAGTCGAGCGCCAGCGCCCGTTCGAAGCACTGAGCCCCTTCCTCGGGCCGACCCGTTTCCAGGAGCGCTAGTCCGCGGCTGGTCCACGCCTGCTTGTTCGACGGCGCCATTTGCGTCGCGTGCTCGTAGAGCGCCAGAGCTTCGTTGGGGTGCGTCAGCCGTTCGGCAACGAAACCGGCCCGGAGCAAGAGGTCCGCGTTCGAAGCTTCGAGCGCGATAGCGTGCGCGAGCGCGTTCGATGCCTCCGGCCACGCCTCACGCGCGATGTGAAGTTCCGCCAATCGGCCCCAGAGTTCGGGGGATTTCGGAAGTAGTTCGGTCCCGTGCTGGAGGGCACCGATGGCTTCAGGGAGCGCGCCGAGCCCACTGTGGGCCTCCGACAGCATGAGGTACAACGTCGGTGTCGGCGGAACGGTGGACATCGATGCAAGGAGGAAACTCCTCGTCTCTTCGTGGCTCCCTTGATCCAGCAGGCTTCGAGCGATACCGGCGATCGCCACCGGCGACTTGGGCTCCCGATTTCGGACTTCTTGGAAGACTTGGTGGGCCTCGGAAGGCCGCTCGAGCGCCATCAGGATCTCAGCTCGAAGGAGCAGCACTCCTAGGCTTCGTTGGGTCGCGTCCGGCGCCCCCGCGAGCGTGGAATCCAATATCTCGAGCGCAAGGTCGGGACGGCCCGCCGCGAGCCTCACGCGCGCGCGGCGAGCTGCGATTTCCGAGAGCTGGGTCGGGTCAAGCTGAGCGGCCCGTTCGTACGAGCGATTGGCCTCTTCCACCTTTCCGAGGTCTGCCGCCAGGTCCCCGTGCTGAAGGAGGAGAGCCGGGTCGTTCCCTTCGCCGCCGCCCAGCTGGATCAGCTCGTCGAGCGCCTCGAAGGCGTCGGCCTTCTGGGCCAGTTGAGAGTGCAGCCGGAATTTCTCGAGCAAGGCGATAGCGTTGTGCGGGTCGAGGAGCAACACCGCCTTCAGCGAGTACAACACCTCGGGTGTTCGACCGAGGGCGCGGTACGCATCGGCACGGCACTGCCAGGCCGGTAGGTCGTTCGCGTCCTCCCTGAGAAGGCCATCGACAAGGGGGATCACTTCGGTGTACTGGCCGTTCAGCTGAAGCGTCTCCGCGAGTCCCAGACGTCCCTCGGGGTCTTTCGGGTTGAGCTGGAGCCCCTGCCGGTAGTACGTTACAGCATCCTCGTAGGCTCCATGGGCGCGCAGGGCCTGCGCGACCTCGAAGTGGACACGCGAGTCGCCGTGCGCACCGGCGACGGCCTCCTTGAGGGCCGCCAATCCTTCCGAACGATGGTCGAGGGTCAGCAGCAGCTGACCCTTTCGGCGTAGATAGAGCGGATTCTGCGGCTCATGCTGAAGGAGAAGCTCGATGAGAC
>JBAUTP010000025.1:0-2360 GCA_049582265.1 Thermoplasmata archaeon | reverse complement strand
TTATTCTTCCGTCGGCCTCCTCAACCTTGGCATCGTCCTACTCGAGGGGCCGATCTATTTCGTCCCCTTCAACGACAACTACTTCGCGGCTTCAGGGTGGTACTTCCTTTCGCCGCTCGGGGTCCAGGGCCAAAGCGCCTACGTCGTTAGTCCGCTCTGGTTCTTGGGTTGGCTCGCCCTGTCCGCCTCCGTCCTTCTGTGGGCGGGCTGGATGGTCTCGCAGCTCCGGAACTGGCGCAGGAGTCGAAAAGGAGCGGAGTGGCGACGTTTTCCGGTGTTCATGTGGTTCATCGTGGGCGGGCTCGTCCTAGTCCCGTTCACGTACGTCCCCCTTGTGGTGTCAACCCTCTGGGACATGGGAACGGCGTACGGTGGATGGCCGATTAGCGCACTCGCGAACCAGGTCATCTTTTGGATGTTCGGTCATGCGATCGTGTATCTGCTCTTCTTGATCCCCCTCACAATCTTCTACTTCCTCATTCCCATTCTCACCCGACGAGAGGTCTACAGCTATCGTTTCGCTGTCATTTCAGCGGTCCTTTTCGTCATCCTGACACCCCTCCTCGGCATTCACCACCTCTACCTCACGCCGCTCCCAGCGTTCGCTATCTGGGTCACCATGGCTCTCTCGTTCGCGATCGTCCTTCCCTCGGCCATCACCGTGTTTTCCGTGTGGATGACCGTGAAGGGCGTGCCCGCGAGTCAGTGGGAATGGAATACCGTCGCGCTGTTCACTCTCCTCGCCTTTGGGGGCACCATCTTTGGCGGTCTGTCAGGTCCCGTCAACGCGACGGTGCCGTGGGACGTTGACATCCATAACAGCCTCTTCATCCTGAGTCACTTCCATGCGATTACCATCCTTGCGATCGTCGCCTCGGCGTTCGCGCTTCTCTATGCGGTCTTCCCGTTGCTCTGCGGACGACTCTGGTTTTCGGCGTGGCTTTCGCGCCTCCATTTCCTCTTGACGGTGGTCGGGGGGGTCACGATCGTCCTGATGTTCGATGAACTTGGGAGCATGGGCGTCCTGCGTCGGGAGGTGATTCTTCCCACGTTGCCGGCCATCGCTCTCGATCAGCTGCTCCTGCTCATCGGGATCGTGGTAATGCTCGTGGGCCAGCTCTTCTTCGTCCTCAACGGCCTGCTGACCGTTTTTCGGGGGCGGTTGTTCCTCGCCGCAGGCCTCTCGTTCGACGAGGCGGTCCGAAAGGCGGCCCAGTCCACGTCGCCTCGCGGCGGCTGGGTCCCGATCGCGGACATTCCCCACGACCGCTCCATCCCTCGCGCCCGCCGGGAACGGGCGGAAAAGCTCTGGGTTGGTTCGCTCGTCATCCTGCTCGTCCTTGTTCTTGCGGGCGCCACGCCGGGAGCGATCACGACGACCAACTCCATCAGTTCGACGAGTACGTACCCTGCCGGTACGGAGTTCGTGCAGCTGGTGGGTCAGCAGTACTATTGGGCCGCCCATGAGTCAGGAGCCGTGCGGGGCGTCTACGACAACGCGATCGTGGCCTACGCGGACCAATGGATCAACCTCAACATGAGCGCCGCGGGCGCGACCCAGTCCCTCTACATTCCATTCCGGAACGTCGCCCCGGTCAATGTTCAGGTCGTCCCCGGCTCCATTTCGCATGCTCTGTTCCAAGCCCCTCCGACACCGGGGGTCTACGGGGCTCCAGACGGGGAATACGATGGCCCGTGGTTTGGGCAGGATGTGAGCGCTCTCGTAGTGTTACCGCCGAGCGGAACGACCGCGACGTTAGCCGCGTTCCAATCCGACCACGGCGAGGGAGACATCTACAACCCACCGGTCCTGGATGCTACCACCGCCGGGTTGGTGGCGAACGGGGAGGGGCTGTTCAACTTCTCGGCGCCCGGGCCCACCCTGGAAGCGGGCCCGGGGATTGTCACGTTTGCCTGGACCGTCCCCCTGGCGAGCATTGGCATCGACAACTACCTGGTCAACGTGACATCGAACGATCCTAACGGGCAACAGCAGTACGTCACCGATCACAACAGTACGCTGCCGTTCCCCTTCGGGATCTACTCGATCGACCCGGCCCTGGGGCTGGGAGTAGTTTCTCAGGGGGCGCTTCCGATCGGGCCGACGATCACCGAGCGGGCCACGCTCACCGCCGGCGCCTACTTCTATGGATTGGTAGTCCCCGTCGACTACTCGTACGACCCGAGCGGAGAGTCGAGCCCGGGCACAGGCCTTCAGACGGGGTTCGTCATGGGTCTGTGGGGCGTCTTGTGGGTGGACTGATGTCAGATAGGGGGAACTCGGCCGAGGCGCGAACGAGCTGGAAGCTGGGGCCCTTCGCTGCCTTTGGGATCGTTGGTGCGATCGCCATACTGGGGGC
>JBAUTP010000024.1:0-10135 GCA_049582265.1 Thermoplasmata archaeon | reverse complement strand
GGTAAATGCAGTCCCCGATCGTCCCATTGACCTGGCCCTGGACCGGAGTGACCGGGTTCATTCCCGAGTCGTAGTTGACTAGGGTAAACTCGAGAAGCGTGTGTGCCGGCACGGAAAAGTTAGCAGGTGCGTACTGATCAGCCGTGTCGTTGTTGGCGGTGTCAAAGGGGTTGTCGATGGTCAGGATCACTCCGCTGGATGGGGCTCCCGATGTCGAGTGGGTGGGGGAGACCACGAGTCCCACCGGGACCCCAGTCACCGTCGCGAAGATGAACCACGAGACGAAGAACGTGACAACTACGAGAACCATGTACGGCAGGACCCCGCGACGAGGGGGGCCCCTGGAGACCACGGACGGACCAGCGTCCCGATGCATCTCGCGGTACTGGATCCGCGGCTCGTCCGATGGTTCGTTCGGCTGACCGGACACTAAGGTGGGACTCTAACCGCATTTCATACCGATGCTGTTCGTACGCCCTTCGCGGCCACTCCAAGAGAGACGCCGCGGGCCGGCGCTGTTCGAGGTTCCAACTATTCTTGTATAAGGTATGGACCGCCTTGCGCGTTGACCATGGCATCGTCTAGGATCGCCCGTGCGAGCTCGCTGCTGGCCCTCCAATGGTCCCGGTCCCTTCTGATGGGCTGGGCGTACCGCGTTCTCGTCGGTACAATTGGTGTCGGCTACGCGTTCGGCGCGATGCTGTACAGTGGAATGCTGTACGTCCCAGCCCACCCACTGAACATCCCCTTCTTTTTCTACGTCGAACCGAGGGGCCCCGGCGGCGTAGGGGCCTATCCGGCCATCCTGGCGGGAGGGCCGTATGTCCAGGTCGACCTACCCATGATTGGGACGATCCTGATGACGCTGATCGCGGCCGGGGTGGGGCTAGGAATGGCCCTAGCTGTCCTCTTAATCCTCCGACTTATCCATGATCGCAAGAGCGGTCTACTTGCTTCCACCGCGGGTCGATCCGCGCTCGGGATCACTCCGGCCATGTTCGCACTCGTCACGTTGGGCGCCTGTTGTTCGACGACCGCCGCGGCCACGGCGGGACTCAGTCTAGCGGCTCGCTGGGGAGGAGGGACCGCTACCTCGCTCCTTGGGAACACGTGGTACCTCGGTCTCATCCAATTGAGCGTAGTCTACGGGGCGCTGCTGGCCCAGGAGTATCTCGTTCGAGTCTACGACCTCTTGGCCGGCTCGTCCGCGACCCGCCTATCAGCGGCGGGAACGGCCGCCTCACGGGCTCCACAGAATCCTTAGGGGCCCGTTAGCCGAAACGAGCCTGCATCGTGGGGTCGTTGTGCCGGCGGTCGGCTCACAGGGTCTCTGGGATGGGGTCATCAGGTAGCGCCTGGAACATAACTTGCTCTGCCCCAAAACCGTGGGCCGGGACGGATTCGAACCGCCGATCTCCGCGTTGTAAGCGCGGCATCCTAACCGCTGGACGACCGGCCCATCGATGAGAGTGGCACCCCTCAGCCTATCATTCTATCTTCGGTCTCGGCGCTGCCACGTCTTCCTGCGCATGGGTTCGGTGTCGCACCTTGACGGCTAGCCCGTGGGAAAGTTCCGTCATCCAAGGGCCCGGAAGCGTCGCTTCCCCTACACCGGTGAGGCTGCCGGAGCGGGTGACGACCACCGCATCACCCATGCGGATCCGGGGATCCGCGCGCTTGACCCCGGGGGCAAAGAGGTCTCCGGCAAGCTCTACCGCAGGGTCCATTTCTACGTCATAGCCGTGGAGCGGGAGTAAGCGTCGACCGCCGGCGACGGTCAGGTGGAAGAGGCCCCGTTCCTCGCGCCATGTGGCGAGGTCGGTCCCACGACCGTCCGTGAGTCGCTGGAACCATGGGCGTCCTGCGAGGCGAAGAGGGTCAGCGAAGAGGAGGCGAGCGCCTTCCGGTCCAAACTGAAACGCGGCTACCGCCCTCAACTCTTCCTTGACCACCGTGAGCGGTCCACCCGGGACTGGTGCTGACACGGCGAGGGCCGCTGCCACCGCTGTGCGAAGTTGCTCCAGCGACGCGGGGGACCCGGCCCTGTCGCCCTCAACGGTCCAGATCGCCGGCCGTGCCAAGGGGGAAGCATCGGCAAGGAACGAATATTCGGCTCGATCGAGGTGAAAGATGACATCGGTGTAGCCGCCGGTTGACAAAAGATGCTCCAGGGCCGTCCGGACGGCACGTTGTTCCAGGTCGGACCAATCGCCGGTAACCGGGATGTCGTAGTGCCGAATCGGGTAGACGTCCTCGAGCTCCCTCGGCACAACACCCAACGGGGACGTCACCGAGGCGAGATGCAGTCGTTCGAGGTGGGGTACGGTTTCGATCGCGCGGGCAAATCGACGGTGAGAGGGCGAGTGCCGGTAGGGCTTGGTCTCCGAGCAGGGGACCACCAGCAGCACTCGCTTCGAGGGGGGAGGCCGGTAGCGATCGAGGAGACGTTGCCGGAAGCGTACGACCTCCGGTCGACGATGGGATTCCGTCAGCACATACCGAGGCGCCGAGGGCCCCACGACGGGCGCGCTACCTTCGAGCGACTCCGCCAAGATGCGGTCGGCGTATCGGAGAAGCTCTGCAGCGTGCGGCTCCGCCGGCAGCCGCGCTTCGACCAACTCCCGAAGGCGACCCGCCCGCAGGGCAGCCCGCACACGATGCCATTCGTCGCGCATCGTAGCATGCGCGTGGAGGGTGAGGTCGACGGATCCATCCCTTGCACATCCGGGGCACGGGCAGTTCTGTTCCACGCGGGCGGGTCCTTCCGGTAGGCTACCCAGGTTGGCGTCGAGGTAGACGCCCTCGGTGGCTGCAAAGCTCGCGGCGGTCATATCGAGCACATCGACCCCGAGATACGTGAGCAACGCCAGTCGATGCGGAAGGGCGGTTCGCGGGCACCACAGTATCGATGCCGGTCCAGCCGCGATCCGTAACTCGCGGATCGCATGGATGAAGGAATCTCCGTCGGCATAGAGGGTTCGCGCGTTGAGCAAGACGATCACGGCCGGTCGCGACGCCGCAAGGCGCGTCGTAAGGTCCGAGCCCAGCGGAGCGCGGGCGAGAACGGCGGCTGGCGCGACCTCATGAAAAAATCCTGAGGTTCCCGTGATCTCCGGGGCGGGAATCGGGAAAGTGAGGTCCCATCGCAAGGCCCGGTCCCGGACGACGACACGGCGGTGACCCGGACGTTCCGGCTCGCCCACCTCGAGATGTAGGCCGGCCCCGTTCCCGGAGGTGTCGATGAGGAGAGGGAGGGGGACACGGAATGGGCCGAAGCGACCGGACCCGAGAGCCGCGAGGCCTTCCAGCCGGTCGGCACTCCGCTCGGAGGGTCGAGCTGCCCGGGACGAGCCCTCCGGCAACAGGTTCGGTGGACCTACGCGGCGGGGGCGTCCTTCGCGGCTGCCGGCTTGCGACCACGCTTCCGACCGGTCGCCGGAGTGCCCGGGAAGAAACCCTCCCAAGCGGTCACCATCTGTTCACGGCGCTCCGCGCCTGCTTCCGAACGACCCCGGCGGCCGAACATAGGGTCGTGGGTCTCGCGTACGTCCCGCAGGAACTCTCCCGGATTTTGGCTGGCCTTCTCGAATCCGAATAAAATGAGCTGACGCAAGAAGCTCGAACGCCCGCGCCATCCGATGCGGCGACGGACGGCCGGATTGAGGTGGCGCTTCGCAAGGCGCCACACCTCGTTGGTCGTGCGATAGTCGCGAGCCGAGAGGCCAATCATCACTTGCGGCATATGTACCACCCATTCAAGACCCGAAGCTGTTTATTACCTTGACCCGAGAGTATACGTTTGACCCATGGGAAAACTCAGAATGGCACCACGGACCTATCTCCATGGCTCCTGGGGCGCGGTTGTGCACGAGGGTTCGATGGTTCGGTTCTCCCTCAAATAAAGCTCGGGAAAAACACCGCCCAGGTGACACCGACGAAGAAGAGCACTCCAAGCAGGACATGCCGGCGAAACGGTCGGCGCACCTCTTCGGGGTGCAGGAAGACCTCGAGGTCCGTCCAGGCGATGACGGCGGCCACGGCGATGAGCCCCACAAAATAGGGCGTGGTCATCCCAGCGAGGCGTCCGAACAGCGTCAGAGCCGCTAGGGCGCCGGCGTGCAGCAGCGGAACCATGCGGCGAGCGCGAAGGGCTCCCCACCGAACCGGGATCGAGAACAGCCCCTGACGCCGATCCGTTTCGAGGTCGCCGAGGCTGTGGAGGATCTCGAAGGCGGTCCCCCACGCCAGCATGGCGGCCACAGCTACGAACGCCTCCAGGGGCAATGCACCGCGCACCGCCACGAAAACGGCGGCGGGCGTGATCGCCTCCACGAGCCCTAGAAAGACGGTGGTAAGGCTCGTGAAGCGTTTGGTGTAACTGTACCCAAAGACGAACGCCAAGGCTACTGGCGCCAAGACGAACGCGAGCGGGTTCAGAAGGAAGGCCGCCACGAGGAGGATCACCGCGTTCGCCGCCGCAAATCCTAGAGCGAAGGCGATGGCGGGGCGGTCGGCTACCGCCGGCCGAGCGCGGGTCCGAACGGTGGCGAGATCGAAACGCCGGTCGGCGAAGCGATTGAAGCTATGGCCGGCGTTACGGGCGGCGATGAACGCGACCAGCACCAGCAGGACGATGCGGAGGCTCGGAAGGCCCCCGGCCGCGATCCAGAGGAAGGCTAGGGCGAATGGAAGGTTGAGCCCTACGTTCTGGAGCTCGAGGAATCGTCCCAGGTCCGTCCACGGTCGAGGGCCCGAAGAGGGCCCCATCACGACCCCGGCTGGCCTCCCTCCCCCCCGAACTCGGGAAGTTGGCGGAAGAGTTCGTCGACCCGGCGAACAACGCCGGGGTCCATCCGCACTTCCGGGGGCCAGGCCCGCGGAAAGCCATCCTCCGGACGCTTCCGCGTGGCGTCAATACCGATCTTCCCGCCGATGTTGGGAACCGGATTAGAGATGGAAAGCTGGTCGACCGGCCCCTGCACGAGCTCGAGGTCGCGCTGGGGATCGGCCTGCAGCCCCACACGGTAAAGCACTTCGGACAAGTCGTGGACGTTGACGTCCTCGTCGACCACGATGAGGTAGCGAACGAACATCAGCTGGCCGAGGCCCCACAGCGCATGCATGACCTTCCGCGCATGATCCGGGTAGGTTTTGCGGATCGAGATGACGCCGACATTGATGAACAGACCTTCCATGGGAAGATTCATGTCGACGATTTCGGGGAGCACGAGTCGGATGACCGGCAGGAAGATCCGTTCAATCGCCTTCCCGATGACCGCGTCCTCGGTCGGAGGCTTCCCCGTGACCGTGCTGAGGTAGATGGGTCGGTCCCGGCGGGTCATGTGGGTGACGTGGAAGACCGGGAAGGGTTCGGGCGCCGAATAGTACCCCGTATGGTCACCGAACGGCCCCTCGATGTGTCGCTCGGTCGGATCGACGAACCCTTCGAGAATGATCTCGGCCTGGGCGGGCACTTCCATGTCGATGGTTCGAGCCGGCACAAGCTCGAGCGGAGTTCCGTTGAGAAATCCGGCGAAAACGAAATTGGAGACACCCTCGGGAACGGGTGCAAGGCCCGCGAGAATCGTCGCGGGGTCGGCTCCGAGGACCGCCGCCACGGGCATCTTCTCCCCCCGCGCCACCCATTTTCGGTAGTTGTTCGCCCCGACCCGGTGGACCTGAAAGTGCATGCCCAGCGTATCGGGCCCGTACTGCTGGAGCCGATAGATCCCGGTGTGGGGCTCGCCGGTCTCCGGGTCTTTGGTGATGACCACCGGGAAGGTGATGGTCCGCCCCCCGTCCCCCGGCCAGCACCGTAGGATGGGTAGTTCAGAAAGGTCTACGTGCGCCGATTCGACTTCTTGGCACGGCCCTGAACGCGCTCGCTTCGGGGCCAACGACCTCAGGAGGTCCAGGAGCTCGAGCGTACCGCTGAGGTCTTTCACGGCCCCCACAATCCCTGCGGGAGGTCGCAGATGCGTGAGTCGTCCGATCTTCTCGGCCACGTCCGCGAGATGGTCCGCTCCGAGAGCGGCAGCGATTCGTCGCTGCGAGCCCAGCACGTTCATCGCGATCGGCATGGACGACCCCTTCACGTTCTCGAAGAGCAACGCGGGTCCGTCCTGGCGAACGACACGTTGCGTGATCTCCGTGATCTCAAGGTCAGCGCTCACGGGTGCCCGGACGTGGCGCAGGTCTCCGACACGCTCGAGGTGCTCGAGAAAGTCGCCGAGCGTTCGGAAGGGCATCAATCGCGCGGAGCCGCGGACGCTATTTAACCAACCAGCGGGAACCGCGAGGTTCATATCGAAACCTCGGTTATAGGGCTCTCGACGCCGTTCATGCAGACCGTTACGTTCGAGTTCCCGACCGACGCGCTCGTGGCCCTGGGTGTGATCCCGGGTCGCTTCTTTGACCGCTACGAGGAGGTCGAGCTTCTGGAGACACTTCGCCTGGAGCGGGGGTGGAGACTTCAACTGCTACGTATCCGACGACGCGGCCCCCTACGGACCGCGGAAGAACTGGCCCGTGAGTCGAAGCGAATCCGCCAGATGTACGGACTCGAGGAGTTCGAAGTGATCGACCGGCGGCCGCGTACGAGGGACTACGTGGTCATGGTGCGTCAGCACAACCCCGGCTGGCTGCGTCGTCTCTTCACGCTCGCTGCCGGCCAGATCTCACCGACCGCGCCGTTCCTGTTGACCCCGGAGAAGGTCACGGCCACGTTCCACGGCGACGAAGCAGCCCTTCGCCGTGTGGTCGCCCGACTCACCCAGGAAAAGTTCCCGTTCCGTGTGGCCCGCGCCTCCGCCCACCCCTTCGTGACCGACCCTGCGGCGGTCGAGCTCACCTCACGGCAACGATCGGTCCTGGCGCGCGCGTGGGCCCTCGGATATTTTGCCGTCCCTCGTCGTATCACGTTGACGCGTTTGGCTCGAACTACGGGGCAGAGCCCTCCGGCCCTTGGTAAAATGCTCCGCCGCGCCGAGGGTCGGCTCGTCGCCCGGTTCCTTGCGTCCTCGGCTCCGGAGCCGTGAGATGTGAGGGGGGCGGCAATAAGGTACTTACGCCGCGGGGATACCCGGTCGATCCTCGTGCGGGCGCGAACGGTCACCGTCGAACGCATGGCCGACACCCCCACGGTACCTCTTCCGCGCCGAGCGACCCGCGAGGCGGCGGGATACGATCTCCATGCCGCCGAAGCGACAGTACTTCGTTCGGGTCGCGTGACGCTCGTACGGACGGGTCTACGGATGCGCGCACCTCGGGGTACCTTTCTCGAGGTACGGCCACGTAGCGGACTCGCCAGCCGGGGGGTCCTGATGGTCAATGCTCCCGGTACGATCGACCGTGACTACTCGGGCGAGGTGCGCGTCCCACTGACCTTTCTGTTCAAGGGAACGTACCGGATTGAGCGATCTGACCGGATTGGTCAGCTCCGGCTGGTCCCGGTAGAGCCGATTCGCTGGCGCATGGGGGCCGTGCGACCGCGGGGAGAGCGTAAGGGCGGATTCGGCAGCACGGGAAGATAAGGTAAGACTAGAGTCCGCCGAACTCGCGCAAGGACTGTTGGACCGTTCGGGGAGCGGGCGGACGAACCGTTCCTTTGTCCGCTTCGGCTTGGACGACCTTGAGCATCTCGTGCATCCGCCGTTCACGTCCACGTGCGCCGCGTTGGAGTCCCACATCGCGGGTACCTCGAGCGACGAGGACGACCACGCGACCTGCCCGAACGCGTCCGGTGCGACCGCGACGCTGGATCGTTCGGATGACGTCGGGCACGGGTTCGTAGAAGATCACGAGGTCAGTGGACGGGATGTCGAGGCCCTCCTCACCGACGGAGGTGGCCACCAGGCAGTTGATGCCTCCCTCCCGAAAACGGTCCAGCGTCGCCACCTGCTCCCGCTGGCTCAACCCCGAGTCATCCCCCCGCGATGCCTGACCGACAAATCGGGCGGGTCGAATCTCCGCTCGTCCCACACCGAGGAGTTCCTGCACGAGGAGATCTGCGGTCTGTCTGTACTGGGCGAAAACGATCACACGGCTCTGAGGTCGAGCCTCGAGCTCGGAGCGAACAAGGCCGATCGCTTCCGCTACTTTGGGATGTTCCAATTGAAGGCTCGTCAATAGCTCCCTCACTTGAAGAACGTCCGGGTCCTGGAGAAAGGTGCGTTGCGCCGGCGTTCGGCGACCGTTCGTTCCCTGAGCTTGGTGCTCGAGGAAAAGCCGCAACGCCTCCACCCCTTGCGATTCGATGAGCTCGAGGGCATGCAGTCCCTTCATTGCGGCGGCCTGGGCCGTTACGGCTGCCCAGAGCCCGGCCGGAGCGGGCTCGTTCCGCCCCCGGACCCCGGCGATCTCACGGTGCAATCGTTGGCCCACGTCCAGTACGGTCCTTCGACTCCCGGTCCCCGGGGCCAACAGATGCTGCCGTTCCAGGACGTCGATCTGACGTTGCACGGCCCCCCGGAGCCGGACCGCGAGGTGTTGAACTTCCGGTGGGACCGGGACTTCAATGGTTTCGACACCGATGCCGTGCGTATAGGGCTGAACGTCCGGGTCGTCCAGCGTTCGATACTCGAACCTCTCGATCCCGAGATTGGCCCACACCTCTCGGATACGCTCGATACGCGAGCCGGGCGACGCTGTCATGGCGAGTACCCGTCGGTTCGGTCCAGCCTGATTGGCGCGGCCG
Organism: Thermoplasmata archaeon; assembly: GCA_049582265.1. Classification (GTDB taxonomy): domain Archaea; phylum Thermoplasmatota; class Thermoplasmata; order Lutacidiplasmatales; family UBA184; genus Lutacidiplasma. Next base: position 1,440 of record JBAUTP010000024.1, on the reverse strand, counting down.
ATGGCAACGTACGGATAATCTCCGACGGCCCGATGGGCCTCGTCGAAGACGAGTAAGGAAACAGTGCCGAGGTCGAAGGACCCCTCTGCAAGGTCATTCGCGATGACTTGAGGGGTGGCCACCCAGATGCCTGGTCCAGGGTCCTGGCGCCTTCGCCGCTCCGGGCCTACATCGCCGGTAAGAACGAAGGGAGGGGGGGCCAGGATCGTCTCCCCGACGCTCCGTCCGTGCTGCACCACCAGCGGGCGGGTCGGGGCGAGGAAGAGAACGGTTCGCTCAGGGTATCGAAGCCAGTACTCCGCGATGGTTCGAAGAGCAATCGCGGTCTTACCGAGACCCGTGGGTAGCACCGCCAAGGTGTTGTGGTCGATCGCCGTGCCCACGATCCGTTGCTGGTACTCTCGTTCCTCCAGGGTGCCCGTGCGGATGCGAGGATGCTCGACGAAGCTCATGGGGGGGATCGAGGTCACCGACACGAAACCCCTGGTAGTTAGTGAATGTTCTCCGGGGGGGCGATGCTCGTCGAGCTCGAGATCTTCCTGATCCTGCTGCTCTCCTTCGTCGTCCTGGCCTTCCACGGCTGGGTGCTCTGGTTGGCATCGCGGATGCCCTCCATCCCCGGAGGGATGCAGCTCGCTCCGTCGATGGGGGTGCGTGTGAGCGCCATCGTTCCGGCACGAAATGAAGAGGAAGACCTCGGACCGTGCCTCGATGGTTTACTGGCCCAGGAGCACGAGCTCGCCGAGATCCTTGTCGTAGACGGCAATTCCGAGGACCGAACGCGAGACGTTGCGCTGGCCCGCGCTCCCCGTGTCCGATTGCTGGAGGAACCACCTCTGCCCGAAGGATGGGTCGGTAAGAATTGGGCTTGCCACATCGGCGCGGCCGCCGCATCCGGAGAGTATCTCCTCTTCACGGACAGCGACGTACGTTCCCAGTCACATGCTGTCGGAACGGCCCTCGCCTGGGCGGAAGCCCAGCAAGCCGACCTCGTCACACTGGCGCCACGGATCGAGACCGTTGGGTTCTGGGAACGAGTCGTGCTTCCCCTCTTCACGCAATTCGTACTGACCTACTTTCGAGTCCCGGCGGTGAACCGAGACTCCTCGAGCGCTGCCGCCGCCCTCGGACCGTTCATGCTGTTCCGTCGTTCGGCGTATGCACGTGTTGGCGGTCATGCCGCGGTTCGCGGTGTCGTCCTCGAGGATGTTGCGCTCGCGCGACTGCTTCGGCGTGCGGGACTACGGCTACGGATCGGGTGGGCGCCTGAACTCCTGGCCACGCGAATGTATCGCGATCGCGCCGAAATGTCGGAAGGGATTCTCAAGAACCTACATGGCCTCCGATTCTCGGCGTGGCGACAGGTCGGGTTCCTCGTCGCGCTGGTCGGACTGTTCTGGCTGCCACTCCTGGTCCTTCCGTTGGGACTCGGGTCAGGGT
>JBAUTP010000023.1:0-5335 GCA_049582265.1 Thermoplasmata archaeon | reverse complement strand
GGAAGAGACCGCGCAGTTTGGCCTCCCGATAGATCCGTTCCGCCTCCTGAGCGACCACGGGAGGAATGGCGAGTCGCTGGCTCGCGGCCTGCAATGCGGGACGCGCCTGCGATCGCTCCAGTGGACCCTCGACGGCGCGCGCCGTTTGGCGCTGCATGACACGTCGTAGATGTTGGAACTCGTAGCGACGATGCCAGGCGAGGGGTCGGCCGTTCGCGTCCCGACCTGCTGTCAGGACCGAGCCCAGCGTCCGCTTCGAGCCTCCGGGGGCAACGAATGGTCCGATACCGCGACCACTTCCATCACTGGTTTCGGTAGGGTCCCCGCCCGGAGCCGTCGCGACGAGCTCCGAACCAGAGAACACTAATCCGCAGTCCGCGCAGTGTTCTTCGCTGAGTGCGGGGTCAAGAACGCGATGGATCCCCTGGCACATCGGACAGGCAGGCTGGGCGGCCGCCAGCTGTCGCTGGCGACCGGACGGCATCTCCCCGGGGCCTGTCACCTTAGTATAGCGAACCTTCGACGGTATTTATGGTTCTCACGTAAGCGGAAGAAAATGGGCGCAGAGTCCGCGGCAAAGCGTATCTTCCTCACGGCTCCATAGGGCGGCTCGTGCGCCCGGGATTGGTAGGCCTCGGAGCCATATTTCTCGCGCTCGCGGCCGTCACGGTAGCCGCACTCTTCTTTCCGGCCGGAGCACCCACCAGTAGCACGTCGGGCGCCTTCCAACCCGTGTCGATAGAAGCGCACGCGCAAGCGGCGGTCGAACTTCCTGTCTCGAATACATCGGATGGTGTTTTGACCATCGATTGGAATTCGACCGTTCCACTCAACGTGGTTCTCGATAACCCCGTCCATTGTTCCTTGTCCAACCGAACCTGCGTGAACTTGTCTGTGGTAATCCAGTGGACGGGGAGCCTGGGCGGCCAGTTTCGAGTGACGGGAAACATCCGCGCGCCCTTTCTCCTCGTGCTGAACAACTCGGGGTCTCAAAGTGGCTCGTACTTGTGGACCCTCACGGAGGGCACCGTGTCGCAGCTCCCGTTACTCACGTTGATCTTGGTCATCGCTCTAGCGATCGTCGTGGGTGGTTCCGGGGGGATTGCCTTGTTCCTCGGCCTGTTCCTGCGGTCTGGCGTCTACGACGGCCCCCAGCCCATCGTATCTCATTCGGCCGATGACGTCGACGAGATCGCCCGCGGAGAGAGGGACCCCGAGAGCGATCTCAACACTCTCTGACCTCTCATTGTCCCCAGAAGGGCTGCGACTGTCGACGGATCCGGATAACTTCGGCGAGCACGTCTCGCTCGCTCGGGGAGAGCGACGTTCCGGACAGCAGACGGGCGGCCGACTCCGGCACCGAAACCAACAGGACATCCCCCTCGGCGAGATTCCGGCCGACAACGGCACCCTCGATTGAAGCGGCCAACTCCTCTCCAGGCTCGGCCTGGGTGGCCGACACTCCTTCCTTTTGCAAGCTCCGAAGAACCCCGACCTCCGCTCCATCGGACTGGATGAGTCGAACCCCCGTCCGGAGCGTGCCCGCGAGGATCTTGATCCCTACGATCGCCGGCTTGGACGAACGAAAGATGAAACCCGGAAGGACCTGGAATTTGGCCGGGTGAACCACCTGGAGGCGACGCTCGGCATTGAGCTCGGCGACTCGCTCGGTCCTCCACGCTTGGTACTCTTCAATGAGATGGTACATGACCTCGCCGGAAAAGACGCGGACCGGGCTTGATTCGCCCTCGGGTCGGGCATCGGGAAGCACCGGGACGTTGAAGGCCAGGGCCGCGCGGTGGGTGGGATCCTTCACCGTCGCCTCTTTGAGAACCGTGGGTCGGTCTACCGGTCCCACGCTGGCCTGATGGATCGGGATCTTCGCCTCCCGGCACTCGAATGCCAGCGCCTCGAGACCCCCCAGTGTGTCGGCGGCGATGGCAACGCCCGAATCGGCGAGCTCGGCGACCGGGTGGCTCTCCTGCACCAGCTCCTCACGAACTCGAGTCGCCTCCGACGCGGAACGCACTACTTTCAAAAGACCTCCAGGCATGGCGTCCTCGATCCCGGGTGCGGCCAGGTAGATTCCCGCGGCCGCCTCCACGTCGGTAAGACCTTCCAGCCGGCCCCCGCCACGCCCGCTCCCTCGTCCGGGGGTACCCGGTCGGTACAGTCCACGGATACGCGTCGAGAACGGGTCGCGCAGCCCCGTGACCAGCACGTCGTCACCGACGGAGAGCCGGCCGGAGTAGAGGATCACACTGCCGACCGGACCGATCCCCTTCTGATCGCTCCGTTCGAGGATGGTGGCTTCGCCCCCGGAGCTCTCGATTCCAAGCTCGACCTTCAAGAACCTCTGCGCGAGACCGACCACAAGCGCGAGCAGCTCCGGGACACCCACGCCGGCCTTCGAGGAAACCGGGACGATCCCGACGTTTCGTGTGAAGTCGCTCACCCGATCGTAGCGCTCCGCAGAGAACCCGAGGTCCACCACCTCCTCGGCGACGGCATACACACGCGCGTCGAGTGCTTTCCCGAAATCCGGTCCGCATCGTACGATCTGTTCGGCAAGCGAAAGGGGGCCGGTGGGTTTCCGCCACCCCGACAGAAGATCAATCTTGGTGAGCGCCACGGCGAACGGCGTCTTCTCGTGCCGGAGGATCTGAACCGACTCGCGCGTTTGAGGCATCACACCTTCGCGCGCATCCACGACGAGCACCGCGATGTCGGCCAGGGCTCCTCCTCGCCGTCGCATCGTCTCGAACGAACGATGCCCGGGGGTGTCGATGATGAGCAGTCCCGGTACGGTGAGCTCGGCCGGTTTGAGGATGCCCTCGCACAGTTTCAGGATCGTCGACCCGGGGATGCCGATGGCCCCGATGTGTTGGGTGATCCCACCCGCCTCCTTCTCGGCCTTCGCCGACCCTGCGATGCGGTCGAGCAACGTGGTCTTGCCATGGTCCACGTGACCGAGGAGCGAGAGGATAGGCTGTCGTAGTCTTGGCATGACGAGACGACAGGGAGCAACGTCTTAGCGTTCGCGGACAGGACGCCTTCCGCGGCGGGGACTCGAACCGATGGGGGTTGGACGGGAGCGCCCTCCCGTGTCCCCCAGGTCCCAAAGTGAACCGGTGATGAGGGGCACAACAAGCTCTTCGGCCTCGAGACCCCCATGGCCGCCCCAATGGTGTCGCTCGGACGGGCGCCCGCCGGGAGGAACGTAGACGATCCCCGCTGGGCTTGGCACCAGGACCAGCAGATCGCCGAGGCGGTCCTCGAGCTCGGGGTGGAATGGAGGCGGGCCGAGCAGGCCGCCCGCGATGGCCTGGGAAACCGGAAGGATGACACTTTGGGACGGGACTCGAGCCTCGAGCGTGGCGCGAAGGTGGTCGATGGTTCCCTTTCGCGCAGTAAAGAACGCCGCGCGCCGGTCGCCGGCCACGGGTCGCCCGAGGTCCGACATGAGCTCGGGGTCTACGTCGACACGGAGGGCGGCGGACCGGGTGGTCGCGACCTGCCCATGATCGCCCGTGATGAGTACCGTCGTCGATCGTGCTAGGGACGGAGGTACGTGGTCCGCCGCGAACCGGAGCGAGCGCGCGACGTGATCCATCTCGAACCCCACGAGCTCAGGCGAGGGGCCTTTCAAGTGCTGAATGGTATCGAGCTCGTCCCAGTAGAGATAGATGACCGCCGGCGGGCGAGGTCGTTGGAAGAGGTGGATGAGCTCGTGCACGAGGTCCGTCGCCGTGGCGTAACCTCGGAACTCGGCACCGTCCGAGATCATCCGCGTGAACCCTTGATCCGCGAACTCTCGTCGAGAGAGAACGACCCCCTCGACTCCGCGACGGAAGATCGTGGGCGCACCCGAAACGTCCCGAGGGGCCCACTGGGGCCCGACCAGCTGGTCCCGGAGCGTGGCGCCGACCGGGCTCATGCTGAGCATGTCGGCGACCACCCCATACCGGGGAAGGTACTCGCGGGCACCGACGACGCCATGGCATCCCGGGGCAACTCCACTCGAGAGCGAGGTCAAGGCCGACGTGGTCGTCGTCGGGAATACGCTGGTGATTGGCCGCGCCCGGGCGCTCCACACACGCTGGTCCGCGGTCTCGCCGATGTCCGACCAGCGCCGAAATCCGTACCAACCCAACCCATCCACCAGGACGACCAGGATGGGACCTTCCTTCGCCGACGAAATCGGGTCCAAATCCGGATCAAGCGGGGGCGCGAGCGGAGGGGAACCATCGGCCTCCACGCCGAGCGCGGCAGCGATGGTCGAGGGAATGTTGACGATGGAGCGGCCATCGTATCGAGGGACCGGTACGCCGAGGCCGGTGACCGGCGCGAGATACTCCTCCGGCGAGCGTACCTTCGCTCGACGCTGCGTCATGCGAGGATCCCGACCACGATACTTACGCAGAGGAGAACGAGCACGAACCCTGTGATCATCACGAAGGGTCGGTCGTGAATACTTTCAAATTCGATGAGGGAAGCGAGGACGCGGGTGATGGGCGTGGCGAGGAGAACGAGAAACCCCACGAGCAGGACCGCCACCGGCGCGAAGGAACGGAGGCTCCCAGGAAGCTCGTGTAGATGCACGGGCGTCCCGCTCGTGAGCGAAAGGCCCTCCCCGCTCGAAGCGTAGAGAACGAGTCCGAGAACGATCAACCCCAGACCCAAGAACATACCGAACCGAACGATCCGGGGAATCGCGCGACGCAAAGCCTCGGGTACCTCGGGCGAGGAGGGGGGAGAAGCAGACCGGGGCTCGGTCACTCCTTTCCCGATCACAGCACCCCCGTCACCTCGAGCAGCATCGAGACCGCGGCCACCACCAGGACCGCGACGAAGGCACTTCGCAGCCCGAGGGTCGAGGCATGCGGAGCGACGCGGACCCCGAGGAGACCCCCCGCGAGCACGCCGATGACGACCGCGGCCGTGACCGCGAAGGAGACCTCCCCCGCAAACAGGTAGACGAGAGCCCCCGAGGCGGCCGTTACCCCGATCATGAAGTTCGAGGTCGCCGAAGCGACCCGTATCGGAACGTTCATGAAGCCGCTCATGGCGGGCACCTTGAACACGCCCCCCCCGATGCCGAGCAATCCCGCGCTCACCCCGGCGAGGAATCCGAAGAAGAGTCCGATCCGCGTACCCGTTACACGGTAGGCAATGGGACCCTTCCCACCGGGGTCGGGATACGTTCCATGGAGGCGGAGTCGATCGGCGATCCGGTCGGGACGGGGTTTCGGGTCGACGTCCGCGCGTCGCTGCCGGAACATGACGAACGACGAGTAGAGGATGACCGGGACGAACAGGTACACGAGAACGTCCT
>JBAUTP010000022.1:0-1790 GCA_049582265.1 Thermoplasmata archaeon | reverse complement strand
ACTGGTCAGCAGGAGGCTCACGAGGGCCAACATCGCGAGGATAGGGTTCGCGAAACTCGAAACGGCGAGCCCGACGACGATGAAGATGTCGGCGTATCGGTCGAAGACGTGGTCAAGAAAGTCGCCTCGCGCCGAGGCTTGATGGGTGAGGCGAGCGACCGCCCCGTCGATGACGTCAAAGAACCCGCTCACGAACACGAGGAGAGCGACGGGCAGAAAGACCCAGGGGCCGAGCCAACGGGCGCTCGCCGCAAAGACACCGGCCAAGGCGGCCAACACGAGGGCGATCGCGCTGATACGGGAGGGAGGCCAACGGAGGAAGGGCGAGCTCATGCGCTCGACTTGGGGACGCACCCGCTCTCGGTAACCCTCCAGGACCATCGACGGTGCCGGGGAGCGCGTTTACCGCAAAAGCTCCTCGGTCACCCGACGGTCGGCGAGCCAGTCGACGACGCCCGTACGAGAGGCCGGTCGCTCCCGTACCAGGCGCTCGACCTCATCCGCCACCGAGGCCGGGGGGGAGAACGTCGTATCTATCTCCCACACGCGCCGCCGCGAGCCTCGTGATTCCACCAGGATAATGTCGATGGCCTCCGCTATCGCATTCTCCCGCCGACCGACGCCGGTCCCCCGTCGGCCGCTGCGAAGACGGTCCATAAGCAGGTCCGGGCGGCACCGTAAAATGATGACCTCGCGGACCGGAAGGAAGTGGGCCAAGTGGCCGACAAGGAGCGTGGGTTGGGAAGGAGAATGCTCCCGAATCCAGCGACTCGTCTTCGCGAGGTCCACGACCCACGCCGTGGCGCCTCGTCGGGCAGCTTGGTGCCGACGAGCGAAGTCCCAGACCTCGAAGCTCGCTAGTCGTCCTCGGAGCTCGCGGGCCGCCGATGTCTTCCCGGTTCCGGGGGTCCCGGTGAGCGCAATGTAGCGACCCATCATGCTCCCATCAACGGCCCATGAGAAGAAAGATCAGAGCCGTAGAGGACTCCCGACCTTCGTTTCACCCGAGCGATCGAACGTAGCGGGGTCGGCGTCATGTTGACCCAGTGCCCCGGTAGGCTCGATAGAGAACCGTATGCAATTCAGAGCTGTTCCGCGATATTTAAGTATTGAAAGTCGTCACCCCCCTCATGCGCCGGGTAATCTCAACGGTTTTCGCGAGTGTACTGATAGCCCTGCTGGTCGTCGTAATGGCAATGCCGGCCCTCTCGCTGGCACCTGCCGCCCCTGGAGGTGCCCGAGCAAACCAGGCACTGGCGGGGACCGCGATCGCCCCGAGCGTAAGCATGGGGCCGATCACGGTTACGCCTACGATCAACAATCTCCCCCTGCCTACGGGTGCCGCCGCCGAGGGGCCGTTCAGTATCTATTTCACCGTCAGCTACACCGGCGTTAGCCCGTCGTTGGCCGTTAATGCAGCGAACGCCACGGTAAGCGTGCTCGCCTACAACGGGACCGCTCTGGTGGCGAACAACTCGGTACCCACGAGCTCGATCGTGTTCGTCCAGGTATCGAACACGTCCTGGTCGGGCACCGGCGTCGAAACCATCGACGCAGCCTTCCTCACCACGGGTGGGGATGCCATGGCCTCTCTGGCTGGTGCTCCCTTGACCTTTGAGGTCTATGGGGCCGCCTATTCATCCAATGCGACCCTTTCGAGCTGGGCGGTCAGCGCCGCCAGCGGCACCGTCACGATCCCCGCCGTATCGGGCTCCGTGACAAGCATCACCGCGCCGACAGGCCCTGTGACCGTACCGTTCACGGTATCCTATAGCTTCACGTCGGTAGGG
>JBAUTP010000021.1:0-3102 GCA_049582265.1 Thermoplasmata archaeon | reverse complement strand
TATCGGGTGGACTCCCGCTACGGTGGCTACTGGGCGGACAAAGCGGACCCCTATGCGTTCCGAACCGAGATCCCTCCTCGGACCGGATCCGTCGTCTGGAGTCTCGAGTACGATTGGAAGGACGAAGCCTGGATGCAAAAGCGAGGATCACGAAACCGTTACGATGCTCCCATCTCGATCTACGAGGTCCACCTAGGTTCGTGGCGCCGGGTGCCTGACGAGGGCATGCGTTCGCTCTCGTACCGGGAGTGCGCAGACCTCCTGCCAGCCTATGTCCAATCCCTCGGGGCAACCCATGTAGAATTCCTCCCGCTCGCGGAGCACCCGTTCTACGGTTCGTGGGGGTACGAAACGACGGGATACTTTGCCCCAACCGCGCGATACGGCTCACCCCAGGACCTCATGTTCCTGATTGACCGCTTGCACGAACACGAGATCGGCGTGATCCTGGACTGGGTCCCGGCCCACTTCCCCCGCGACGGCCACTCGCTGGGCTACTTTGATGGGACTCACCTCTACGAGCACGATGACCCCCGGCTCGGACACCATCCCGACTGGGATTCGTTCATCTTCAACTACGGAAGACGCGAGGTACGCAGTTTCCTTCTCAGCAGCGCGAACTTTTGGATGGGTTTGTACCATCTAGATGGGATACGGGTGGACGGAGTGGCTTCGATGTTGTATCGCGACTACTCCCGAGCCGAGGGGGAGTGGATCCCGAACCAGTTCGGCGGGCGCGAGAACCTCGAAGCCATCGATTTCCTTCGCCAGCTCAACATCGCCCTCTATCGGGAGCATCCCGACGCGTTCACGATGGCCGAAGAATCCACGGCCTGGCCCATGGTCAGCCGGCCCACCGACGTGGGCGGCCTCGGGTTCGGGTTCAAATGGGACATGGGCTGGATGCATGACACGCTTCAGTACTTAGGGCGAGATCCAATCCATCGGAAGTGGCACCATAACGAGCTCACCTTCCGCGGAGTTTACACGAATTCCGAGAACTTCGTCCTTCCCCTTTCTCATGACGAAGTGGTGCATGGGAAGGGGTCGCTGCTCGACAAGTTCGCTGGTGACCCCTGGCAGAAGTTCGCGCAGCTCCGACTCCTCTTGGGCTATCAGTTCGCACTGCCCGGAAAGAAGCTACTCTTCATGGGGGACGAATTTGGTCAGTGGCGCGAATGGAATCACGACGAGAGCCTGGACTGGCACCTCGTAGCTCGTCCGGCGCACGCCGGCATCCAACGATGGGTGGCGGACCTCAACCGGCTGATCCGCTCCGAGCCCTCGCTCCACGCGTGGGACCATGAGCCGCAGGGATTCCAATGGGTCGACTCGAACGACGCAGACCAAAGCATGCTCTCGTTCCTCCGATGGGGGCCGGGCCCGAGCCATCCCATGTTGATCGTGGCCAATTTTACACCGACCGTGCGTTCTGGGTATGAGGTCGGGGCCCCGTGGGGGGGCCGCTGGACCGAGGTCTTGAACAGCGATGCGACCTTCTACGGTGGCGAAGGCGTTGGGAACCTTGGAAGCGTAGAGTCCTGGGCGGAGGGTCGTCATGGCCTCCCCCACCATCTGTCGCTCAACGTCCCTCCCTTAGGCATCGTCTTTCTGAGGGCCGCGCCGTGAACGGGTCGTGGGAGGCACCCACGCTGGGCGTGCTCCTAGGTCACGGCGGCCGCGCCAGGATTCGCGTCTGGGCTCCGTCGCACCGGAACGTCGCGCTCCGTATTCTTACTCCCGCGGAACGGGTCATCCCGCTTCAGTCGGAACCCCACGGCTACCACACCGCCGAAGTGGACGGCATCGAGGCCGGCGCGACATACCGCGTCCAATTGAGAAAGAATCTCGAGCGGGCCGACCCGGCCTCGCGTTCCCAACCGTCCGGTGTGAATGGACCGTCGAGCATCGTCGACCCGAACTCCTTCCCATGGACCGATTCCCATTGGTCGGGGCTCCATCTCGACGAGTTCGTGTTCTATGAATTGCACATCGGTTGCTTCACGCCCGAGGGAACCTTCCGCTCCGCGATCCCCGAGCTCGCCCGACTTCGGGAGATCGGTTTCACCGCTGTGGAAGTGATGCCGGTCGCGGAGTTCCCGGGGGGGCGGAACTGGGGGTACGACGGGGTCTTTCCTTTTTCCGTTCAGCATACGTACGGCGGACCCGACGCCTTCAAGCGGTTCATCGATGCCTCCCATCGGGCGGGCCTCGCGGTGGTCCTGGATGTGGTCTACAACCACGTAGGCCCCGAGGGGAATCATTTCTCCGACTTTGGACCTTATTTCTCCGACCGCTACCGAATTCCTTGGGGTCAGGCCATCAACTTCGATGGACCCGGCAGCGACGAGGTCCGTCGGTACTTTATCGAGAACGCGCTCCGCTGGTTCACCGAGTTCCATATCGATGCCCTCCGTCTCGATGCGGTGCATGCGATCTTCGACGGCTCCGCCAACCCCTTTCTGGCCGAGCTCGGCGACATCGTGCATACCGAGGCGAAGCGCATGGGCTCACGATCCTACTTCCTCATCGCCGAGAGTGACCTCAACGATCCCCGACTGTTGCGTGACCGGGAGGAGGGCGGCTTTGGGCTCGACGCGCAATGGGCGGACGATTTCCATCACGCGCTTCACGCCTTGGTCACTCAGGAAGGGGCGGGCTACTACAGCGATTTTGGTGACTGGCGGCAACTTTCGACGGCCTTTGAGCGACCGTTCGTCTATGCCGGCGAGCATTCGCCCTATCGCGAGCGCCGACACGGACATCCACCCACGGGATTGCCTCGTGAACGGTTCGTCGTCTGTGCGCAGAACCATGACCAGGTCGGGAACCGAGCTCGGGGCGACCGCCTTTCCTCGATCGTGTCGTTCGAGAGGTGGAAAGCAGCGGTGGGTGCCACATTCCTGTCTCCCTACCTGCCGCTCGCATTCATGGGAGATGAGTACGCCGAACACCGGCCGTTTCCGTTCTTTACGGATTATTCCGATCCGGACCTCCAGCAGGGCGTACTACGAGGGCGACAACAAGAATTTGCCGAGTTCGGTTGGCCGCCGGAAGCGATACCGGACCCACAGTCTCCGAGAACGTACGAAGAGGCTCACC
>JBAUTP010000020.1:0-5894 GCA_049582265.1 Thermoplasmata archaeon | reverse complement strand
CACCTACCTGGTCCAGCTCCCGGGCCCCGGCCTTGGCCAGACCGTGCTCACCAGCGGTCTCATGTTCCTTCCCGGGGTCATCGTCATGATGATCCTGGGGCCGCTCGTCGGACGCTGGGTCACCACGTGGGGGCCGAAGCCGATCATGATCATCGGCTTCCTCTCCATCGCCGTCGGGGGTCTCGTCCTGGTCTTCTACAACACGACGATCCTCGACCTGATCCTTGCGCCCATCCCGGTGCTCGCCGGGGCGGTCGCGGTCCTGATCGCCATGACGAACGTCATCTTGCTCGCGAGCGCGCCCCGGGAGGTGGGAATCCAGATCGGAATGAACCAAACGTTCCGGAACCTGGGCTCCAGCTTGGGGCCAATCATCGCGGCCACGATCCTGGCGTCCTTTACCGGGGTCTTCCTGATCACCGTCGCTCCGTCGGTCGTGGCGCCGGTGACGCTCCCCACGTTGACCGCCTTCAGGTGGGTGTACGGCGTGACGGCGGTCCTGGGTCTCGTGGGCGCCGGGCTTTCCTCCAGCATCCGCAACTTCCGTTTCACGAAAGAAGGATCGCGCGTGGACGCGCCCCGGGCCCAAGACCCCCGAACCACGCGCGAGACCTCGAAGATCGCGGTCGACACCCGTAGCCGTCTCGAGGGCCCCCCCGATCGCACCCCCTAGGCCGGACGGCGCGGGCGCGGGAGCCGGATCAGGACGCTTTCGCGTACTCGTCGCGAACGATCTGGGCGCCGGCGACCATGTTCGTGAGTTTCTGGTAGGCGACCGAAAGCTTGCGCGTTCGTAGACCGCAGTCCGGATTGACCCAAATCCGCGCGGGATCTCCGAGCACTTTGACGGCGCGTCGGATCCGGTCGGCGACGACCTGCGGGGTCTCGATCACGTCCCGGTGGACATCCAGGACACCCAGCCCCACCTCCCGGTCGTCGTGATACTCTCGGAGCAGGTCGAGGATCGCGTAACTGTCGTGCCCCTCGGTGTCGCGGTTGGCGAACTCCCATGTCCACTGACGGCACCGCTTGGCCTCGAGCAACGCCGGGAAGAGACTTCGATAATCGGAAAAGCAGATGTGCATCGAGAAGACCGCATCCAGGCCTTCGGTAGCCGCATTGAATCCCTCGGCCACGAGGTCACCCTCCTCCGGATGGGTTCCGGCGGCCGGCTCGTCGATCTGGATCACGCGGGCCCCCTCCCGGAGGAGGGCCTGGAGCGTGGGACGGATTGCCTTTCGAGCGACCTCGACCACGAATTCGCGCTGGGCGGCGCGCCGCGCGGCGCGTCCCTTCCATCCGGGCTGCCGTCCGAGATAGTACTCGTTGTAGGACCAGTCGGCGAGCGTGTACGGGCCCGTGATCGGGATCTTCGGTTCGGCGTGGGCATGTTCTTTCACGAACTGGAACTCCTCGACGTGGTAGGGGCTCTCGAGCCGCACCTCCCCCGTCGCGGCCGCCTTGAGGTAGTACTTGTTGTCGAACGAGCGAACGTGACCCAAGAACTGGAACCCTTTCATCTGCCGGATCGCGGCCTCGTACATCTCGATCCGACGCGCTTCGCCGTCGTACACGCGGTTGAGTCCCGCGGTCTCGAAGAAACGGATCCCGAAGAGCGCTCCCAGGGACCGGACCGTCTCGGCTCCGACCTCGCGCGAGCGGCCCCCGAGGAACGCTCCCACGGAGGGGTCGTCGTCGGGGGCGAACTTGAGACGGTCATTCCAGCGCCGGAACTCATCGAGGTCGGCGTCGTCGAGAGGTTCCCCCCGCTGTCCACGAAGCTGCCAACGGGGTTTCGCGATCGACCCGACCTCTTGGGTCGGAAAGAGAGGAACGCTCACGAGGTCAGTCACCTCGCGACAGGAGCTGGTGCGCGGCGGGGAGCACGTGCAGCTTGCGGGTGGCGGGTTCCCACGGCAGGAGGTCGAGCGGGCCCCCCGGGCCGAGGAAGATCGAGGAAGGGCTCAGCCGGCGAACGACCTCACGAACGACCTTCGCGACGTCGGCGGGGTCCTCCACGAGCGTGGTTCGAGGGTCGACGCAACCGAGGCCGAGGGCCCGATGCGCGCCCAGCGTCGCGAGCTGGGCAGGCTCGGTCTCGGCCAGGTCGATCCCGATCGCCCCGACCGGAAGGCGGGCGAGAAGTGGGCCGACCGGAGCCGCGTCCCCGAAGTAGGTCCAGATCGCCGAACGAACGCCGGTGAGCTGAGGTTGGATCGCGTCGTACGCAGCCACCACCGCTTCCGCCGCGGCTCCCTCGGGAGGGTCCACGACCAAGAGAGGCTCCTGGAACTGAAAGGTCCCGTAGCCCGCGCTGCGCAGCTCTCGGACCTCCTCAGCATACAATCGGCCCAGGCGATGCGTTAACGCCTCCGGGGTCTCCCCGGATCGGTTGTCGAGCAGGCGAGCGAACGTGTAGGGGCCGGGCAGGATCGCCTTCCACTGGCGCCGGCTACTGTCCCGAGGGAGCGGCGGGAACCACGTCCGAAGTGCACCCGGTACCCGTCCGGGCGGTGCGTTGAGAACCGGTTGTCGGAAAAATGTGTTCGTTTCGAACCATCGCGTGACCGGCCCCACGGTGAACCCGGTCCAGGTCTCGGCAAACGGGCGGAAGAGATCCGGCCAGCGAAGGTACCCACCGGTGAGCGGGTCCAGGTGGAGCCGTTCCTCGAGCTTCACAACATCCTCCGTCGTGGAGGTGTAGAGAGCGTCGACCGCTTCGAGCGTAGTCCGTCCGCGGTCTAGGTCCCGCGTGGCGGCCACCAACGCTTCGGAGCGAGGGAAAGGGCCGGTGAGCCCCGTCGTGATGTTCATGGAGCGCGGCCGAGCCAACCCAGCGCATTAACCGTTCGGTCGAGGGAATCGGATGCGGCCAATGAAATGCGCTTGCATCGAGAACAATCGGAAGGTCGCGTCTACCCTTCGAGGTTGGTCCTCACGATCCGGTCGAAGTCATCGGGCTTGGGGGGCCAGCCTTCGGTCATGTACTTCACGAACGCCTCGAAATTCCCCTGACCCAGCGCCTCGTTGGTCCCGCGCTCGAATCCGATCGTGGAAGCGTACCGCTCGATGAGGGCGTGACGACGGCCGAAGTGGGCCGGGAAAACCTCCGTCTCATCCGGAAGACGAAGGAGCTTCTCGGTAAGGCTCTCCCACAGCATCTCGGGGCTCCCGTCCCCGAGGTCGGTCCGGCCGCATCCACCGATGAGGAGGGTGTCGCCGGTGAAGATACGGTCGCCCACCCGAAGAGTGAGGTGATCCCGAGTATGTCCGGGGGTCTCCATAACGGTCAGCTCCTGAGAGCCGAAGCCGAGCGAATCGCCCTCGGCGAGCGACTGATGCGGGTATTGCGCGGGCGATTGGTGGCTCACGTAGATCGGGGCATCCGTGCGGGAATGGAGAGCACTGTGTCCCGCGAGGTGGTCCGCGTGGGTGTGCGTTTCCACCACAGCGACCAGGTCGAGGTTGGCCTCGTGGAGAGCGGCGAGGTAGGGGTCAACGCTTCGACCCGGGTCGATCACGAGGGCCTTCTTTTCGACGGCATCCGCGAGAAGGTAGCTGAGGCACCCCGTGTCGGGTCGGGGAAGTTGGCAAAGCAAGAACTCGCCCGTGCGGGCGCCGGGGCGATAGCGCGGCACCGTGGGGTCGACGAGACGGGCGTATTCGTCAAGCCCTCCTTCGAGCGCCGCGGCGAACGGTTGGCCATGCACCTGAAGGAACTCCGCCGCGCGACGCGCGTCGGCGCCGAACTGGTCGTACGCCACGATCGGCCGGCCGGGCGTGAGCTCACTAAAGCGCTTCGGAAGCTCCGAGAGCGGAATGTGAATGTCGCCATGGAACTTAGCCCAGAGCCGCTCGCGCCCCGGCCGTACGTCGACGAGAATGGGCGGTGCATCGCCCGCGAGGAGCTCGGCGAGTCCGCCGGGGGAGATGAGCGGGGCCATGCCCTCCCGGACCGGACGGACGAACGGATGAGGCAGGACGGACGGAGACGCCACGGACATACGCATAGGCGGCTCGTTCCTAAGAAACGTTCGCCTGGCACCGTTCCGAGGGAACCGGCGCAATGCGCTACGTCAATTGCCGAAGCTACCCATCGACCCAAACCTTAATGGGGCCCAACCCCTCGAACGGGCTCCCATGGTGGACGCGGCGTTGCCGTCTACCCGCTCCATGAAGATCAGTCGACGCCGCCGTCGGACGGTGCGACAGAGCATCGACGAGCGGGAAGCCGGTCGAACGGAGGCGCTCGGGGCCCGAGCGGAGGAACTCGCTCGCTTCTATCAAGGGAAGGTCGAAGTCGTTCCCAAGGTGCCGGTGCGCCACCTCGAGGATTTCGCCCTGTGGTACACTCCCGGGATCGCCGAGGTGTGCCGGACGATCGCCCGGGACCCGGAGCAGGCGTTCGACCTTACGGGTCGATGGAACACGATTGCGGTCGTGACGGATGGCAGTCGCGTGCTGGGCCTCGGCAACATCGGCCCGCGAGCGGGGCTGCCCGTGATGGAAGGGAAATCGCTTCTCTTCAAATTCTTGGGAGGGGTCGATGCCATCCCCTTGCCCATCGACGTGGCGTCTCCCGAGGAACTCGTAGAGACCGTCCTTCGGATCGCACCGGCCTTCGGAGGTATCAATCTCGAAGACATCGCCTCTCCCAAATGCTTCTACGTTCTCGAAGAGTTGCAGAAGCGTTCCCCGATCCCGGTCTGGCACGATGACCAGCTGGGTACGGCGGCGTCCACGGTCGCGGGGCTCCTGAACGCGCTCAAGCTTACCGAGCGTTCGATGAAGAGCCTGAGGACCGTCCTCCTCGGAGCCGGCGCAGCGAATCTGGTCACGGTGAGGCTGTTGCGTGCGCTCGGCCACGACCCACGGCGCATCACTCTCGTGGACCAGAAGGGGATCCTCGACGCGGAGCGCGAGGACTTGGACGAGTTGCAACTCCATAATCGATGGAAATACCACGTCGCTCTCGAAACCCGAGGAGGGGGACGTAGGGGAGGGCTCCCGGAGGCGCTCGTCGGCGCGGACGTCCTACTGGCCGCCTCCACGCCGGACCCCGACCTGGTGAAGGCAGAGATGATCCGTTCGATGGCGAAGGATCCCATCGTGTTCGCGCTCGCCAACCCCGCGCCGGAGATTTGGCCTGACACGGCCAAGGCCGCGGGCGCTGCGATCGTGGCCACCGGCCGCAGTGACTTCCCGAACCAGGTGAACAACTCGCTCATCTTCCCGGCGGTGTTCCGGGGGGTGCTCGATGCCCGCGCGAAGTCGATACCGGACGAGATCGTGCTGGCCGCGGCGCGGGAACTCGCAGCCCGGGCCTCGGACCGGGGACTGACCCCCAACCACATTCTCCCCACAATGGAGGAGACGGATGCCTTCCCGTACGTGGCCGCCACCGTCGCGGCCGAGGCGGTCCGCTTGGGGATCGCCCGCATACGTCGCTCGCGCGAGGAATTCTACCAGCAGGCGAAGGAGCGGATGCTCCGTCCGCATCGGCTAGCGAAGGTACTCATGCGTTCGGGTCTCATCCCCCCCATGCCCCCGCCCCGCACGAAGGTACGAGGATAATGCCGAACAACGAGACAATGCCGGCGCGTTCTTCCGACGATCACACGACACCGTCCATCCATATACGCGAGGCTCGGCCGGCGGACATTCCCTCCCTGGTGCCGCTTCTCATCCGGTTGAAGCGCCTCAACGAAGAATTCGACCCGCTCCTCAAGGTCCGGCCGGATGCCGAGAAGAAAGCGAGGGAGATCCTTGAGGCCGAACTGGCGAACCCGCATGCGGTCGTGTTGGCCGTTGAGGGTGCGGGGGCCGACCGGGACAAGATCGTGGGCGTCGTGCGGGCCCAGATACGGGAGAGGCTATTCTATACCCCGGAGAAC
>JBAUTP010000019.1:0-5798 GCA_049582265.1 Thermoplasmata archaeon | reverse complement strand
GGTCGAACCGAACCCGTCCCGCCATGCCGGCCATCGGCTCGACGGCGAGGAGTCGCTCTCCCAACTTCGGCCGTAACGCCCGTTCGAGGTCGGCCGCCTCCATCGTTCGAGCCTCCCCGGTACCGATCGCGCGGGTCTACTCGCCCCGCTCCTTGATCAGCTCTTCCAGCTTGAGTATCCCATCGAGCAGCGCTTCGGGACGAGGAGGACACCCCGCAATGTAGACGTCCACCGGGACGAGCTTGTCGACACCCGGCACCACTGAGTACGCGGTGCGGAACGGTCCGCCCCCCGTGGCGCAGTTGCCCATCGCGATGACCCACTTGGGCTCGGGCATCTGTTCGTAGAGCGTGATGAGCTTGTGGGCCACCTTCCACGTGACGGTTCCGTTCACGATCAGGAGGTCGCACTGGCGGGGGGAGGAACGCGGGACCACTCCGAAGCGCTCGGCGTCCCAGCGAGCGCCGAACGCGGCCGCGAACTCGATCGCGCAGCAGGCAAGCCCCCAGTGGAGCGGGAACAGGGAATTGCGCCCGGCCCAATTGAAGACGGGCCGGATGAGCTTCTTGTGCGTCTGCTCCGCGATGAGCGACGTGAGCGCCTCCTTCGCCGCGGGAATGAACTCCCGAACCCGGAGCCCTTCGATCTCGACGAAGGGGACCGCCGGTTGGGCCAGCATCGGAAGTGATCCGTCGGGCGCCACCGAAGGGATCATCGTCTTCACCGGCAATGCGGAGGCATTCGCGGGGCCGCTCATACGACCCACCGGCGCTCTCCCGAGAGCGCGTAGTAGATGCCCGTGATCGCGAGCGCGGTGAAGGCGAACGCCACGAACGCCGGTATCCAGGCACTGTTGAAGGCGCGGAAGGTGAGTCCCCAGAGCGCTAGGACGAAGCCAATCACGTCGACCGCGACAAAAACGATCGCGAACGTGTAGTGCTGCGTCGGAAAGTCCACTTGGGCCTCCCCTTCCGCTTCCTCGCCGCATTCGTAGGTGGTGAGCTGCAGGTACGACTGTCGTCGTCGTGCGCCTAGCATGCGGTTCATGAGGACCGAACCGACGCCGAATGCGGTAGCGATCACGGCGAAGACAAGGAACGTTGCAATGCCCGCTTCCATGTCCTTCCTCCGGCTAACCTACTACCGAGAGAACGAACCTTTTGTGTTTATTTAACACCTTTACCAGATAGGTGTGAATCGAGAGAGGAACAAGCCCAATACCTCCTTGGCTCCGGGGGGAATGTGACGCCGGCGCACGCATCGAAAGCCACCAAGGGGTCGCGTCCGTCGGGGGCTTCGGGCTTCCGGAGTCCCGTTCGACTGGAGGGGAACCGGATCACCTTGGTCCCACTCCAACGTTCCCATGCCGAGCCGTTGAGTCGTGCTGGGTCGGACCCGGATATCTGGCGCTACCTCGTAGCCGGATTTCGCGGGACGCCCGAGCTCATGCGGGGGTTCATCGAGGAGCTCCTCACGCTGCAAGGTGAGGGGTCCGATCTCCCTTTCGCCACACTCTGGAACGCAACGGACGAGCCCGTCGGCATGACGCGATTCTTGGACATCGACCGTCGCAACGCGTCGGTCGAGATCGGAGGTACGTGGGTCACACCGGCGCTCCGACGAACGCCCGTGAACACCGAGGCCAAGCTCCTCAGGATGACCCACGCCTTCGAAACGGAAGGCGTGCACCGAGTTTACCTACGCACCGACCTCAGGAACGAACGCTCGCAACGAGCGATCGAGCGGCTCGGGACGGTGCGAGAAGGGGTGCTGCGGGAACACATTCGAATGCCCGACGGATATCGCCGCTCATCGGTGTACTATAGCGCGCTTCGACCGGAATGGCCCGCTCTGAAGCGTCGGCTGCTGGGACTCCTGGAGCGTCCGTGGCATGCGCCGGAGGGAACGATTCTGCCTCATGATCCGCGACCGTGAAATCGGGCGGGTCTCTTTTGACGGAACGCCGCCACTCCTTCCGAAAGCTCGTCCCGACGCGCGGCTTCGACCGCGCCCCATCGCTCGAGCGACAACTGCGCTTCCAACGAGGTCGAGAAGGCCGACACCATGAGGCGCTTCATCCAGCTGAAAGCGAACGTAGGACCCTCCGCCAACTCCTGCGCTCGTTCCCACGCGCGAACGGAAAGCCGCTCGGGAGCCACGACCTCATGGACGAGTCCAAGCTCCCGCGCGCGCGCCGCGGGTACGCTCGTCTTGGCGAACAGGAGCTCTTGGGCGAGACCAATACCCACGAAGTGGGGGAGAAAGTAGGTGAGCCCGCCATCCGGCACGGCGCCCAGCTGGGGAAACGCTGGGACAAGATGCGCCGTGGAGGACGCGATCCTCCAGTCCGCGGCAAGGGCCAACGAGAGCCCGCCCCCGGCGGCAACGCCGGGCAATGCCGCGACGACCGGCTTCGGCATCGTGAGGATCTCCCGCACGGTCGCTTCCTGTTCACCCGTTAGGATGTGGAAGAGGTCAGGGAGCGTTCCCGCCTTTCGGGCCTCGTCCATGGCGGCTACATCACCTCCCGCACAGAACGCCGTACCGGCGCCCGTCAGGAGAACGGCCCGCACTTCGGGGTCGAGACCCGCCCGTTGGACCTCCTCGCGAAGCGCGCGGAGCGACGCGGGATCCATGGCATTGAGGCGTTCCGGCCGGTTGAGGCAGATCTGGAGCACCGGTCCACGGCGCTCGACGACGTGAGATTCCGTCATCGACACGTTGCCCTCACGACGTTCCCCGGGCCATGGCGAGGAGACCCCGCCCGATCACGGGGTCGTGGCGGGCGGTGGCTTACGCCGAGGGTCCGTGGGGGCGGTCGTCGCGGAGGGATTGCCCGAAGCAGGTGTGGCGGGCTTCGGTACAGGCTTCTTGACCGGGTCCTCAGCGATCTCCGGCGGAACCGGCAGGCCCGACATGTCCCCATGCACCGAATGGCCCCCCGGGCCGGGGCCCATCGGGCCGACAAGGGCCGCCGCGGCATCCGACTCGGCTTGGATCTCTTGTTCGATGCTCCGTATCTCCGTGGAGAGCTCGCCCTGTTTCGGGATCGGTCCCAAGATATCGTCCATGGAACCCACCGTCCGCTCGAGGTCGCCGATCGAATTGATCGAGCGCTCGGGAATCGTGCGGGACGACCCGAGATAGTCGGAAGCCCCTTCCATGAGTCGGGAGAACTCGAAGGGGAACAGGATCTTCGTCGCCTGGCCATCGCCGACCCGAGCCACGGTATCCAACGAAAGGACGGTGAGCGCCTTGGCGTCCAGGGTGCTCGCCCCAAGCGCGAGGACGCGCAGACGTTGGGCCTCTCCTTGGGCTTCGAGGATCGTGGCGGTTCGGCTCCCTTCGGCTTCGAGGATCTTCGACTGTCGTACCCCTTCCGCCTGAAGGATCCGGGAACGCTTCTGGCCCTCCGCGACCAAGATGGCGGAGCGCTTCTCTCCGTCGGAACGCAGGACCGCCGCACGCCGCTGACGTTCGGCCGCGGTCTGCTCCTCCATCGCGGACTTCACTGGCCCGACCGGGTCCACTTCCTTGATCTCGACGGCCTCGACGCGGACCCCCCAACGGTCCGTCGCCTCATCGAGGATATCCCGCAACCGCGTGTTGATCCGTTCCCGATTGTAGAGGATCTCATCGAGCTCCATGTCGCCGATGATGGACCGTAGTGTCGTCTGGGCGAGGGCTACGGTTGCGACATGGTAATCCTGCACTTGGAAGATCGACTTGGGGGCGTCGACCACTTTGATGTAAATGATCGCGTCGACATTGGTCGGGGAGTTATCCTTCGTGATGACCTCCTGGCGGGGAACCTCGAGGACCTGCGTCCGCAGGTCGATACGGATCACCACGGCGAGCGGGTGAAGGAAGTGAAGTCCGGGATTGATCATTCGTTTGTACGACCCGAACAGGGTAACGATCCCCTGCTGGTACGGCTGGATGATCCAGATCGATTTCGCGAGCAGAAACATCGCGACGATCAGGACGACGACGATGGGTACGATGATCAGCGTTGGGTCCACCATGTGTTTTTGCTCCCTGATTTCGCTCCGACCTACCTACGTCCGCCTCGCCTCGTGACGATTCACGCCGTGGGAACTCCTTCCACGGGTTGTACGAACACGGCGACGCCCTCGCCGCCTACCACGCGAACGCGGGTCCCCGGCGGTATGTGGCGGTCCGACCGTGCTGACCAAACTTCCGAACGGACACGTACTTTCCCGGACATCGAATCGGGGACGACCGTGGCAAGGACGATCCCCTCTTCGCCCTGGAGTGAATCGATGACGGTGCTCATGGGTTTGTGTACCGGGGCGATGTGCTTGTAGTAGGGTACGGTGAGTATCCCCGCTGCCGTGGCGCCCACGGCCACGATGACGACGCCATAGAGCGAGAACGCCTGGTACGGCTGGAGAAAGATGAGCAGGAGTCCGAGGATCAGCAAGATCGTCGCCGGAATGAGCAAGAAGACCCCGGGATGGGCCAGTTCGAGTGCCAGCATGGCGAATCCCGCGACCAGCGCAACGATGCCAAGTGCATAGTCGACCCCGAACACCATTTGACCAGCGATGGACCGACTCGGTTTAAGGATTCGGAAGGCTGCCGCGAGCCGCGGAAGCGAGACCTATCGGATGTACTGACGCGTGGTGTCGAGGTCGAAGCGCGTAACGACCTTGAGATGGCGGCCCTGGCCCATCGGGGCGAAGCGAAGGAACGGGAACATCTGCCAAAGGTCGCCTTGTGCCATGCGAGTGGCCGGATGTTCGTCCCCGAAGGCGACCCGCGTGACGTACGCGGTCACGCGTCGGACCTCGGTCTCATCCAGGTAGCCCAGGGCGTGAAGGTACTCGTGGGCGAGGATGACGTAGACGAAGGAATTGAACTCGGTCGACGAGGCAGCGTGGGCTCGCATCGTCCCGACGAGTCCCTCGTTGAGGACGATGAGATTCCCCGTGACCTGCCAGTACGCTCCCAACGAGGGAGGAAGGTCCGAGAGGCCGAGTCCGAGACCGGGTCGTTCGATGTGTAGAGCGTAGCGTACCGCGTCGCGCACGACCCGAAAGACCTGGTCGTAGTCCGCGGTGCGGTCCAACGCCTGGGCTCCCGCGAAGGGGGATGGGGAGCCCGCGGGCGAGACGGGCGATCGGGAGGGTAAGGCGCTCGGCGCCGCTGGGTTGGAGCTGGGCCGGAGCGTGACGAGACAACTCATGCCGATCGTACGCCGCCCTTCCCTAAAAACCCCGCCTTACTCTCGCGTTACCGCACCGAGCCAACCGAGGTCGTGACGGGCCACGGGACGACGACCATATGGACCGGCCGCCCCTGCTGCGAAGGATGCCCGACAGCGAGGAGCTCCTCTACCCTACCCGGAAGGAGCGTTTCGAGGACCGGCGTAAGGAGCGCTCAGATCGCAAGCTCCTCGACGAGTTCTTCGACCATCCCACGCTGCTCGCGATCTCTCGCCTCATCACCCAGGGCCAGTTCGAGGCCATTGACTACCCCGTGGCAACAGGAAAAGAAGGAGGAGTATTCCGGGCGACGGCACACGACGGATTTCGTGCCATCAAGGTCTATCGGATATCGAATGCGACCTTTCGACGCCTGCCACCGCATGTACTCGAGGTCATGCGTCGGGAACTGAGCCTTTCGAACCATGCGAGGATGATCTTCGCGTGGACCCGTCGGGAGCACACGATCCTGCGCCAATTTACCGAGGCGGGCGTTCGAGTACCCGAACCGAAGGCGTATTCGCGGAACGTCTTGGTGATGGAGTTCGTCGGGACTCAGGGGTTGCCGTC
>JBAUTP010000018.1:0-6768 GCA_049582265.1 Thermoplasmata archaeon | reverse complement strand
CGTCCACTCGACTTGACGACACCTGGCTCTACTCGGCGGGAAACTGGACCTTGATCGCGACGGGCACGGCACCCCCGGCATGGCCCTCACCGAGCCTCGCGTACGACTCCACACTCGGAGACCTTTTCCTCGTCCAAGGCGGCCCGAGCGTCCAAGTGTGGACGTGGGCCGGGGACTCGTGGACGAATATCACGACGCCCGGTGGATTAGCCCCCTCGGGTCGGACCGGCTTCGTGGCGGTGTACGAGAATGGCCCTGCCCAGTTCATCCTGATGTTCGGCGGGGCCAATTGGCAGGGTTGGCCCCCCGTTCTGAACGATGTGTGGGGATGGGACTACCCTTCGTTCGAGAGCTTCCCGGGGTTGACGGCGAACAGCCCATCGTCGTACACGTGGGGTGCGATCGCGCTTACGGCGGCGATCCCCGTGGCCGTGGTGCTCATCTGGACCCGATGGCCCCGCCGGCCCAGCGCGACGGCGGTGCCAGGGTCCGTTCCGCGACCTACCGCCCCGGGGGTTCGCTCCCGGTCCGTCGACCCGGAGTAGGCCTGGCCAAGCTTGGCGGGGGAACTACCCCGGCTCACCCACGGAAAGTGATGGACCGCGTGTACGCTCACGGGACCAACGTCGGTGCTTCACAGTGTGACGTGAGAGGCCGAGTTCGTCACGCAGGAAACATTAAAACCCACCGGCCCTCCAATCAGATTCCTAGCTCTATGGCTCGTTTCGCCCCCGTAGTCGCTCCATCCACTCGCACGGTTTCTTCGATGTTCCTGAGCATCGGGATGACGACCTCATCAGCCTCAGGGCCGAAGGGGGACCGCAATCGCGGGCACACTGCCGAGGTCGTGATATGAGTGACTTCCTCGTCTTCATGGCGTTGACGAGTGTGATGGGACTATCGATATTCCTCTCCCTGCCTATCGTCTACAGTAAGAGGGCGCAGGGGCGTTGGGCCACGGGTCTCAATGCCGGCGCGATTGGGATTCTGATCTTTCTCCTCGCTGACGTCTTCTCCGACGTTTCGCCCATCCTGTACCCGAATGGATACGTCGCCAACTTCGGTTACTCGCTGGCGTTCGGGGTATCCTTTGTGGGAGCGTTCCTAGGCCTTTACGTGGTCGACAATCTGCCCCGGAGCGCTCCGCGCGGCGTGGGGAACCGAAACCCGGACGGGTCCGAGGTCGACCCAGACAAAGGCCCTCGTACGACCGCGCTCATCATCGCGCTCGGGATCGGGCTTCAGAATCTTACGGAGGGACTCGTTTTCGGGGCCAACTGGACGGCGGGTGCGATCGGGATCCTCGCCGTCGTGTTCCTGGGGTTCTTTTTGCAGAATGTGACTGAAGGCTTCCCTATCGCATCGCCGTTCCTGGGGACCACGGCGCGTCGGGGGGTACCAATGATGGTCGGCCTCTTCCTCCTCGGGGGTCTTCCGACCCTGGTTGGCGGAGCCATCGGGTACTACTGGAGCAACCACTTCTTTCTGGTCGTCTTCGATGCCTTGGCCATTGGGGCCATCGCCTACGTGGTCCTCCCGATGCTCCGGGTCGCGTTCCGTCCCTTGGCGACGCGGGAGCTGTCGATCCGTCGCAACCAGCTCGTGTACATCGGTGTGATGGTGGGCTTCGCCCTGGGATTCTTGGTCAACTCGCTCTGACGAGGCGCCGGCGGCGCCGTTCGCCCATTTCTCCATCGAGGCTCTAAAAGGTCCCGTGCACTGCCCCCGTCATGCGTGAGGGCGGCCTATCGGCGTCCGGATGGGTTCAGGTCACCCAAGGTTTGGTGGCGCGCGAGCTGGTCGAAAGTTTTGGTTTGGCGGAACGGCAGGCGGCTCGCTTACTGAGCGTCGTACCCTCGGCGGTTTCGCAGTACCTTTCCGGGAAACGATTGGGGAATCTGCTCGACCGGTACTATCAGGACCACGACGCTCGACAGGTGGCCCGGGAAGCCGCTCAGCGCCTTGCACGGACGGGCGAAGGGGGTCCCGACCCTCGGTTCATCTTGGAGACGGCCATGCAACTCGCTCAGCGATTCGGCGACTCGCCCGTGCCAGCGAGATCGCCCCATCGCGTGCGGGATCGTGCCAACGACCGGTCGCGAGCGGTGAGCATCCGCCGTCGAATTGCCGGTGAGCAGGATGCCGTAGCGGAATGTATGCGTCTCGCTCAGAAATCGCGCGACGAGCTCACCCGTGCTCTCTTCCGGCAGATCGCGTCGGACAGCTTGCGTCACGCGGAGATTGTGGCCTCGCTCGCGACCTATCTCGACCGAGGGGTTTCCCGTACGGTGGCTTCCGGAATCACTCGCGCGGACGTCGAGCGGTTGATCGCGAGGGAACAGGCGGCCGAGGAGGGTGCCGAACCCGGCTGGGCTCGGGAGCTCGGGGGAGTGATGGAGATCCTCTGGGAAAGCATGGAATCTGACGAGCATAAGCATGCTCGTTTGCTCGAAGGACTACTGAAGACCGAGTTGCCGAGCCCCCCCGTCCGCGCATCCCGGCGATCGCCGCCCCGACCAGCGGCGTCACCAGAGCGGCCCTCGTAAGACGGCCCCCGCGGAGGCCCCGGTGGGGCCCCCCGGGGGGTCAGCCCTTGTAGAAGGACGTGATCGCCGAAGCGAACGGGACGATCGCGAAAGCGCAGAGAAGGGACGTGGTCCGGATCACCGCACTCCACGTCAGCACGACCCGGTCCAGGTCGATGGGGCTCGAAGGGGACGGGGCCGGTGACTTGGGGTCGGGCGAAGGCGGGAGTGGATCGTACCAGAGGTCGCTCGCCACAGCGAGCGGCAGGGCCACGATGAGGAGTCCGAGCGCAAGGCCGAACGCTGCGTACGCTCCCCAGACCCGACTCACCACGAGAGATCCCACGGTCGCGATCAAAATGGCAACGAACGCGACGCTGACCGCTCGGCGTGGGTCACGTGGCGCAGAGGGGCTTGCCTCCGTCGCGAAGTGTTCGCGCGAACGGTTCAGGACCCAAACGAGCAGCAAAGCGGCTAGAATTCCCAGCGCGAATCCGAGGGCTCCGAGCCCCATGGCTTGATGGATGGTCGCAAAGACGCCTACGACGGGGGTGCCGAGCACGTTCGCGATCGCGATACGACCGGCGGCGACCAACCCCAACGAGCCGAGCGCCGAGGCGAAGAGAAGGAACAGCCGACCTCCCCGCCGCGTCCGCGCAGCGCCCTTCTGGAGCTGTTCGGTAAGCTCAAGCGGAAGTTCGAGCTCTCCGGGCAAACGGGGCCACACGATTGCCGAACCCCCCAGGACGGGAAGCGAAGCGATCAGGAGCGCCGGACCGAGAATGCTCACCATTCCGACTCCGCTCAAACCGAGTCCGTAGTAGCCCACATCGGGGATCGGATTCTGACCTCGACCTACCACCAGTTGGCCGGCGGCCCAAAACGCGATGATCGCGACCACGGCGATGAGCGCTGCCACACCGATGACCGGCGCTGCCAGGGCTCGCGAAGAGCGGACGGACGAGGGTGGAGAAGGCCCCGGGATCGCGCCTCGGGAAGCAAGGAAAGGTACCAGGCATGCGGCTCCGCCCGCGGTACCGAGGGCGCTCGCCAGAAAGATTCCGAGGTTCGCGTTCATGGCGAGGATGACGAAGATGAGCTGACCGACCAGGGCGACGGCGGTTGCGACGATGAGGCCGCCGTACGCGACTCCGAGGTCAGCCCCTTTGGAGCGACCGATGGCCCACACCGAGCCCCCCGCGAGGAGGGCAACGATCCCGATCCCCGCCACGACGGTAGGGTAGACGATCGAGTTCGGGAACAGCAAGAGGACGAATTGGTCCCGGTAGCCCATGAACATGGCCGATGCCACGCATGCGACGGCGACCGCGAGAAGATCGATGGACGGGAGGGTACTCTCCACACCTCGTCGAACGAATTCCCGGATCGAGGGAGAAACCGAGCCGACAGGAGACGATTGCGCATTCTCGTTCATCGGCAGCCAACTCATCACCGTCGCTACCAAGCTGACGAGTCCGACGCCGACGGCGACGCCGAACAGGTCGGGGACCGCCCCCCCCGAGATGAAGTAGGGGCCGAGGACGAGCAAGAGGCCGAAGGCGAGAACCCATGCGCTGAGCGCCGTGGCACCGGCGACGGATCCACGGCGCGCCCGAGCCATCTGCTCGACTTCCGCGTCGGCCCCAATGCGGATCGCGGTCTGGATGGCCGTCTCGAAAGCCAGGAGCGCAAGGAGGATGGCGCCGGCGGCGCCGGCGAGGATTCCCAGCGCGAGACCGTTGGCGAGAGGAATTCGCAACACTTCGCACGCGGCGGCTGACCCGAGGGCCGCAAGGCCACCTAACCCGTACTGGCGGGCCAGCAGAGCTGCTCCATACTTCCGGATCTTGCGATGGAGCGCTTTGCTAGCCTCGGCGTCTGGTCGAGACGGCCGTAGAAGGGCCATGGCCCCTCCTGCCGTGGCGACGGTGATGGCAGTGAGGAAGAGACCCACCGTCTCCACGTCGACGGTGGCCCACGTCAAGGGACCTCGGGGGGCACCGACGTGAGTAGAATGTTTTGTGAAGCCGGCCGGGGATGCCGCAACGCAGAGCCGAGATTCACGGAGCTGACTCGCAACCGGGGCAACGTTAGCGTACCACCGCAAGAGCTGGCAATCGCGCGACGAGAGACACAAGGGACCACGGCGCGGGCGATTGGTTTCGTCGGCACGCTGCCTGCAATCGAGGCCGGTTCCCGGATCCGAAGAGCATGGACCGCCCCGGAAACCGGGCCCGATGGAACAGACTGGCGAGGCCAGGCTATATTATTCAATCGATTCTCGAGCGGCGGGCGCGCGGCCGCATTCCTACCGTCAGAGAAGGCTTTCGCGGGCGGCTACAAGATTGCCGAGCCGGTGACGGCAAGGTTCGAGGAAGCGACGGCGGACAGCACGTCAAAGCTGCCCGCCAACAGGTTCGGTGAAACGAGGACCAGGTTCCATCCATTCTGGAGCGACACGGTCGCGTCCCAGAGCTCGGCATCGTAGGTCGCCTCGATCGCTCCGACTCCGGATGCGAGGACCAGGAACCAGCCCTGAGACGACGCGGTACAGGTATCGACGGTCAACCCCGCACATCGCCCGATGGCGCTACCGGCTGACACGGCGGCCCCCTGGCCCGTATTGATCACGAACCCGATCTGAGACGAGCTGATGACGCTCGTCAGACCCAAGGAAAAATTGTCAAAGTACGTCGTGCCCAGTCGCATCGAACTCACCGGATGGAATGTGACAGTGACCTTGGAGGGTGAAGTGCTCTTTTGGGTCGATACGAGGGCAAGGTACAACACGAACCCGATGACAATCGCCAAGACAATCGCGATGACCGGAAGGAGCCATCGCGCCATGCCGCGATGTCCGGCCACACGGCGCCGTTGGCGCCGGGCGCGCTCGGAAGGGCCCATGGACCTTGAACTAGGGCGCCCTGCCGCTATATTATCCACGCGATGCTCGGGCGAGCGCGCGCCGGCGATCCGACGGAAGTCCTCCCTCATCGCCGCGCCGGGGATTTTGAGACGGAAAGAAAAAGATACGTATTTATACGCCGACCCCGCACACTAGACGTTGGCGGGAGGCATACGGGCCACTCCATGCAGCACAACTGGATGCGTTGGCGCCGAGCCTCGCGTCGAGGTGTCTCTCCCGTTATCGCTACGATCCTCCTGGTCGCCATTACGGTCGTGCTAGCGGCCGTCCTGTACGGCTATCTGTCGGTGAGCACACCGAATCAGTCGCCTTCCATTTCGTTCATTGCGAAAGGATTCCAAAGCCAGCAGGCCTGGGGCGACCCGACGGACTGCACGAACACCACGCAGTACGCGACGTGCAACAGCATCCCCGCCGTCTTCATGATCTTCACGTCCCAGATTCCGCAAGCCCTTCTCCTCTCGCAGCTCGTCTTTCTGTTGCGGTGCAATGGGACGAGTCTCGTCAACGGAACCCTGGAAGCGATGGAGATCGTCCCTGGATCGGGGGCGTCTCCGAGCCCTTCGTCTCCCGTTCTGGGGAAATGCGGCAACTGGACGCCGAGCGCCAGCGGAAACCAGGCGACCTTCTTCAACCGCCTCGCCTACTACCAGCAACTCTTCCCCGGTAAGACAACGCTCCAGGACGGCGACACGATGGTCATCTACGCCCATCCGCCGGGGAATTTCTGTGACCGAAACGGCAATTGTCCGGACGACGATTTCCATGGCGCGCCGTTATGGTGCTTCTCCGTGCCGGGGGACTGTACGGCCTACATCTTGGACAAGGCGGCCGGCAATCTCGTGGTGGCCCAGTTGCCGCTGTACGGCCTCGCCCCCATCTGAACGCCACCGGCCCCCGGTGACTGGTTTATAACCTGACCACCGGTCCGAACGACTGGTGAGTGGCCCATCCGTGACCCCGACGCGCGAGGACGGTATCGCGAGCACCGGATCTCCTCGGTGGTCCCTTCCGCGTCCCTGAATACGAGAGGGACGCGTTGAGCGAGACCGAGGTACTGAAAGAAGGCGATACGGTCCTTCTTCGTGGGCCAGAGCAAAGCTTCCTGCTTCGCCTCAGCCGGGGACCTCAAGAAGTCGAACGATCGGGGGTGCTCGACCTGTCCAGTCATATCGGTCAGCGTCCCGGAGGATTCGTTATCTGGGCGGGGCGTGACTATCGGCTCTTGAAACCGGGCCTTCCCGACTTCTTCGCGCACCTCCGGAGAAGCACCCAGGTCGTGACCCCCAAAGATGCCATGCAGCTCCTCTACCTTGC
>JBAUTP010000017.1:0-1981 GCA_049582265.1 Thermoplasmata archaeon | reverse complement strand
CCCACTCTCCATGCTCATCGACCACATTGACCACATTGCTAGGGTGGCCGGCGTCGATCATGTTGGCCTCGGCTCCGACTTTGACGGCGTCAGCGGCCAATTGCCGGTGGGTCTCGACTCGGCCGCCGACTTACCCAAGATCACTCAGGGCCTGCTCGACCGCGCCTACTCCGCCCAAGACTGCCGGAAGATTCTGGGCGGCAACTTGTTGAGGGTCTTCCGGGAAGCCGAAATCGTGTCGCGACGGCTGCGAACGCAAACCCGCCGCCGTTAAAGTTCGTCCACGCCCGCCAGGATCGCCTGAAAAATCCAGTCAGAAACAGGCCCCTCACTGGACACTCCAGTCGCCGTGCTGCTTGGTCTCGATCCTCTCGAAGGTTAACGCGTCCGCTGGCTCATCTGCAACGGGGCGATGTTCCTCTCCTCTTCGGACCACGAAGAGCTCTCCCTGGCGAAGAGTTCCTGACCGCTGGGGGAGGAGTTCGATTCGAAATGTCCCCCTCCAACAGAGAAACAGCTCATCCGCGGCGTGATGGTGCCAATGGAATCCGCCCTCTAGCTTAGCGAGGCGCAGAACATTTCCGTTTGCCTCGGCCAAGTCTGCTGGGCTCCACGCATGGGGCATTGCCGAAACCGCGCTCTCGATGGAAACTACACCGTCGTGGATGTCGCCTGACGCCGCGGTCATCCGTTCCCCCTTAGCTCTCCCACAGACGGGAACCCCCTATCATACGGAAATGGACGGAAGTCGGGCCGATAAGCTCGCCCAACGTTGTCCGCCAATGCACCTCTTATGACTTCGATTCTCTTTCATTGGCGGCCCCGCTCGACGCCCGGGCTGCCGGTTGGTCATCGCTGCCCCTCAGGGATTCGAGCGCCCACTCTGGGCGCACACCGTTAGTGAGGTTTGGCTAAGCCAGCGCGTGCCTATCCACCCGCGATGCCGAGGTTCGACGCGACCGCGACCCTTCACCTCCTTCAGTTGGTGGAGTCGAACCCGAGCTCCGACCAGCTGGACGTCCTGCTTTCCCTCCCCGACCTTCAATCCATGCTCCGCGCGTTCAGGCTCTCGAAGGAGAAAATCATCCCTTGGCTCCGCGCTGTGAAAGGTGCCTCAGTTATTGGGTCGCAGGACGAAACGGGGAGGTTCGTCAAGGACTACTTTGGA
The DNA here is from genome assembly GCA_049582265.1 of Thermoplasmata archaeon. Lineage (GTDB taxonomy): Archaea > Thermoplasmatota > Thermoplasmata > Lutacidiplasmatales > UBA184 > Lutacidiplasma. The sequence goes on along the minus strand of JBAUTP010000017.1, from coordinate 813 downwards.
GAGTTGCTGCGCCACCGGGAGGAGATTCAGGCACTCGCCGTTCAGCTTGGCGAGCAATGCTCCGCGATCCTCGAAGACGCTTTCACGTCCACTCGCGCCTATCTACCAAACGGGAGCTCAATGGGAGACGTTCGACTTGTCCTGCTCCCGCTCGCGTACGACTGTCGGACGGACCGCGAGACGATCTACATGGATCCCCTAAGCTCCTTGACCTACGGGACGGATGGGATTCGCGGCACCCTCGCTCACGAACTGCATCACGTCGCGAGGTACCGAATCACACGAGAGGACCTTACTCTTATGAGGCCAGACGCTCGGCCGGCGCCTCAGGACGTCCCGGCGACGCTCCGGGAATGGGCCGCCTGGATGGAGTCCGAGGGGGTCGCAGACTGCGTCTCCAACATGGGTCAGTTCGACCATCCCTTCCTGCGGGAGGCGGTGCGTGCGCGGCGAGACCAAGAAAGGAACTACACATCAATCCTGACGAGAATATTCGAAGGGCTCCCGCCGTGCAACCGGCCCGTGACCCCTGGCGAGCTCGTTCAGTTACGAGAGACGTTGAAGGAGCTGGCTCATCCCGTCGGGCACGCTCTCGCGGCCGAAATCGAACAGACGCTCGGAAGAAAGGTTCTCGTAGATTGTGTGGGACGATCCAAGCGCTTCCTCGAACGCTTTAACGAGGTCGCTTCAAAACGAGATGGGCACATTATCGATCTGGGAGTGTTTGGGTTGGAAAGCCAACCCGATCAACTACAGTAGCCAGCGAAGTAAGCTCGACTCGAGGACGCCGGCGAGCAGGCTCAATCCCAGCCC
>JBAUTP010000016.1:0-3521 GCA_049582265.1 Thermoplasmata archaeon | reverse complement strand
GGTCGAAGTAGGGATCGGCGCGACGATGGTCCTTACGCAGCCGGCTCGGCATCCGCGCGAAGCCGGATCTTGAGAAGACGCTCGATCTTTCGGATCATCTCATCGGGCGGCCGGAAGGCTCCGGTCTCGATCTTCAGCACGACCGATTTCTTCTCGTTGAGCCGCTTACCGAGCTCCTCCGGGGTCCACGTGAGCTTCTCCCGTGCGATCCTGATCCGTTTGAACCAGTCACTGGCGAGCTCCATGTCGGGGAGGTCTTGGAAAAGGTCGCGTTCCTCGAGACGCCGGGTGCGAGCGACCACGTGCTGGGTGATCGGCGTTCCCTCCAGTTCGGGCACGTGGCCCGTCGCCGAAGGACCCACGTTCCGGGAGGCGACGGGGGGATCGATGGGCGTTCCGAATTTCGAGCAAGCGGGGCACACGCGTAGCACGGAACCCTCGACCCGGACTCGGCTCGTCAACGGGACCTCTTCTCCGCACATTTCACACAGCATGATGATCTCCTACCAGGGAGCGTGATACCTGGACGCTACGGGCCGGCGAAGAGCCGGGCCCCGGCACGTGGGGGACGCGTCGGGGCGATTCGGAGGCGAGCGCTGGTTACGGGAAGCCGAGTCCGCCTTGGCGGTGAGCTCGGGAGCTCCGTCGTGATTCGATGAATCCTGCCGTACCGCCGACACGCTCAATGCCTACCACGTGAGAGAATGGGACACACCGCATGGGTACGTGCCCCCTATAGCGTTTCGCGAACGGCGAGCGACCTCTCCCCCCCCGAAGGATCATCCCGAGGCTCGACTGGCCTGTCGGCCGAGTCCATCGGCCACGAGGGTGATCCCGAGACAAAACAGGATGATCGCCGCGGCGGGGAACGCGTACATCCACCAGAAGTTGTTCCCCGGCACTACGCTCCAACCAAAACATACCCCAGTGGCGAGCAGGTTCCCCCACTCGGGGACCAGGGGAATGGGCACCGGAAGCGGGGAGGAGAAGGTCTCCTCGAAGAACCCCCGGGGCACCCGAGGAAGGCAGGTGACAAAGGGAAACACCGTGAGCGCAAAGAAGACCATCATCACGTCGACCGGCACCTGGGCCAGCACGGGTCCCAACGCGTTCGGCAGCACGTGATGACGTAGGATGCGCCACGGGCCGGCGCCCGAGGCCCGAGCACTTTCCACGAACCCCTCGGTATCGATCTGACGGGCTCGCGCGCGAACGGGCCGCGCATGGTAGGGCCAGAGGACAAGAACGAAGACCACCGCGAAGACCGGGAGGTACCAACTCAACGGCAAGAACTGGCGAATAGGCATGTAGAGGACGAAGACAAGGAAGAACGCGGGGATCGTGGCGAACACGTCCATGAAGCTGGTCAGCGCGAGGTCGCCCCGGATCCCTGCCGCCATGCCCGAGGCAGCGCCCACGAGCAATCCCAGAACCGCCCCGCCCACCACGATCGTCCCCACGAGGGTTACATCGAGCGGCGTGGCCCGAAGCATCGCCGAGTACAGGTCGACGCCAATGACCTCCGAGATCCCGAAGGGGTGGGCCAACGAAGGACCCGGCGGATAGATCGCCGCTTCCCAGTTCACGTTCGGTGTGAGAAACGTTCCGGCCCCCCGGAACGCCCACGCTCCGTAGGCCGCGGCGAGGATGAAAAAACCCATGATGCCGATACCAACGTAGAACGAGAGCGCGCGAGGAAGATGTTCGAGGAGCGACGAAACAGGTCGCTGGGGAAGTCCCGGTTTCGTCGCTGACCCCGCCTCTGTCGCCATCGCGGGCACCTCGGGAAGAGAGTGGTCCTCGGGCGTCGAACTCGAGGGAATCGGCGACCGCTCCCAATAGATCGGCTCCGGGTCGGTCATCACCGCTCCCTTCGCAAGAGACGGGGGTCGAGGTACCGGGCTACGACGTCGGCGAAAAGGACGGAGAAGAGAACGGCGATGATCACCAGGAAAATGGCGACCTGGAACACACCTACGCCGGTGAAGACGTTGGAGGGGCCTGTCAATCCGCTGAGGATGAGGGTTCCCAACGCGCGGTCCTCGAACAGGTACTCGACAAGCGCCTGCGTTCCGATGTACGCCGGGAGCGACAGGCCGAACGCGAGAAAGTAGTACGGGAGCGCTCGGCGGGCCAGATGGTGCCAGAGGAGCGTGGACTCGGAAACTCCTCGGGAACGAGCTCCCGTGAGGTACATCTCACGCGCCGCCTCCACGATGGCCCCCCGCGCGTACCGTAGGAAGATCGCCGAGAACACGATGGCAATGACGAGCGCCTGCAATCCGAGCTTGGCCCACGCGATCGCTTCGACGCCCCAGGCCCCGTGGATGGCCGGGTCCAGGATGGGAAGGTCCGTGGGAGACGTGTTCCCCGCCGGCCCGACCCAGGAAGGAAATCCGTTGGTGTTTAGCGCGAACCAGGCAGGGGAGGGTAGGAGGCCGAACGGTCCGTCCCCGAACGCCGAGGTGAAGAGGGGATTGAAGAGGAAGATAAGCGTCAGACCGACAAGGAACGTGGGGACCATGAGGGCTACCGCGGAGGCGACCCGGACGGAGCCATCGAGCGTAGGAGATCGCCCGCCCCCCGCCACGAGTCCCAGGGGGTAGGAGATCAGTGCGGAGAGACCCAAGGCGGCCGCCGCGAGCTCGAGGCTGGGGGGGAGCCACCACACAAAGAACGAGCTCGTTGACGCGGTCACCCCGAAGAACGAACTGACGCCCCAGTTCCCGGTGAACAGATCGTACCAGACCACACCGAACCCGGTGAACGCCTGCACGAGATTGACGCTACTGGGGCTCGCGATGATGTAATCGAACACGTACACCAGACCGATCAACAGCGAAGCCTGCGCCGGGACGAGAAGAGCCCGCATCACCACGTAGCGGCCGAACGGGGAGAGGATACGACCCGGGAGCCCCATCGCGAGACGGCGCCGGCGGAACTCGTGCAGGTACACGCCCGCGGAGCCTACGACGACGGCCCCGAGGGGTAGCACGACCACGAGCCGGCTCGGGTCCAGTCCCGGAAAGCTCGAGGCGACGGGAAATAGGGGGAACTCGAGACGCGTCAGTGCCCTTCCGGACACCCGGACGATGACCGAGCTACCCGCATACTCGCTCGTCGGGGCGATCGTCAGGTTGTACGTTCCGTTCGGAACCATGGTCGAGAAAAGACCCTCGGACCCTGTCACCAGAACCTCGAGAGGGCCAGCCGCCGTTGCCACGGCGACCGGTACGTTACTGATCGGGGCCCGGGAGAGTGCGTTCTGAACCTCGCCTCCGAGCACGAACAATTCCTGGGCCCGCAGTACGAAGTCGAGGCCGGAGAGTGGCCCGTGGACGTCGAGAGGCTGGACCAAGTTCGCATACCCTGACGCGGTGATGGCGATGGCCCACGTCCCATTGCTTACGTTGAGCTCGAAGCTGCCGTTAGGCTCGGTCGTCGTGAACGCGGGACCGACGACCACCACGGCCCCCGCGACGGGCCCTTGGGTAGAGTTGACGACGACGCCCGACACAGGC
>JBAUTP010000015.1:0-2182 GCA_049582265.1 Thermoplasmata archaeon | reverse complement strand
CTACGTATTTATCGCAGTGGAAGGGAACTGGAGATGTAGACGAGTCCGGTCGAGGACCTATCCGACCGGATCCAGGAATCGACGCCCGTCGATCTCGTGTTCAGGGAGATTCGCCTAACTACCGAGTCGAGCCCCGTCCCGGGTGAGGAGATCTCGACGGTCGCATGGCGGAATATGAAATGACAAGTATCCGTCCCAATTGTCCGCGCGGTGACCGTAGGTGGAACGAGATGAACCCGGGGTCCGGTGGCTCCTCAGGTCGAAGGACCCATCGGTGCGGTACTTCGCCCTCACCGAGATTCTCGGGCAAACCGAGGAGTCCTCGGAGGTTCTCATCGCGAGGAAGCAGATTCCTCGGGGAGCTCGCCTTCAAGCTCTCCTCTCGGGCCAGCGAGCGGACGGGGGGTTTGGGGTTCACTGGTACAAAAAGTGGGCCGGGGCAACCTGGCGTCTGGTATCCGCCGTGGAACTGGGCGTGCCCTCCGACAGCACGGTGGCCTGCCGGGCGGCGGATCACGTGCTCTCCCGGCTGCCCCTGGTCCGGGTCGAACCTCACCTAATTCAGGGTCGATTCAGACTTCACGCGTCCGTGATCGGCAATCCCTTGGGGGTATTCGCTCGGCTCGGCATGGCGGACGACCCTCGAGTTCAACGAATCGCACGTTCGCTCGTCCGCTGGCAATGGCCCGACGGCGGGTGGAACTGTGACCCGTCGGAGGACGCCCGGCACTCCTCCTTCTACGAGAGCCTGGCCACGCTTTGGGGGCTGAACGAGTACCTCCGGGCATCGAACGACAACGCCGTCCATCCCGCCGTCGACCGGGCGGCCGACTTCTTTCTCAGGCATCAGATGTTCCGATCCTGTCACGGGGGCGAGGTAATCGATTCTCGATGGCTACGGCTGCATTACCCGGTCTACTGGCACTACGACATTCTTCAGGCACTCCGTGTGCTGGAACGGGCCGGTCGACTGGACGACCCGCGCACCCGTGAAGCTCTCGATCTCATCGAGTCCAAGCGAGCCAGGGACGGCACTTGGCATGCGGAAGGACGCTTCTGGCGTCGGGGTTCCGCGACCGCACCCAATACCGAGGTCGTCAACTGGGGGGATGATGGGCCGAACGAAATGATCACCCTGAACTGTCTCCGAATGCTGGTTCGGTCAGCCCGAATTCGCTGAGCCCATAGCACCGCATTAGACTACAAGTCGTCGTAGCTTCCTGGTCTGACGGCTCGCCTTCGCGGGGAGGGTCAAGAAAACGACGCGCAGCCGAATTTCCGAGTTCGGGCGTACGACGCTTGTCTTTGGGGGCTTGGCAATGATCTTCGTCGGATTTTTGTCGATACTCTTCTTCGCGGGACCTTTCAGCGCCCCCTGAGTCCAGGCGGAGACGGGTGCGGGCTGCGGCGGCCTGACTCAAGGCGACTGGCTCGGAATCTTTGAGGGGCTTACTCTCGTCGGCCTAGGGATCTTCCTGATCGCCTTTCAGGCGGTTCTCACACGCGGGCAAATGGACCACCCGTGATGTTCGATGGCCGAGAGTGGCTAGTGTAACAGACGCACCGCGACGGAGGACCGGCTCGTCGGACCGCGCCGGCGCCGGAACCGATCACAGCCTCCAAAGAAAGCAGCCGTCTGGCGCACCCGGCTTTCGTTCACGGATTCTACGCTAGCGAGCGGGTGGAGCGAGCTCCTAGCAGAGGGGGAGACGCCCGAAGGGATTGGGCGCCGGTCACGCAATGGCTTTCCCTGCCGGGGTCGTCGCCGCGCCCATGAAGCTCGCCCCCCGTCACGGCGTTGTGATCGCGGTGGCGCTCATTCTGGCACTCATCGCGGCGGGCGTCCTGCTCTACGACGCGGCGGTCATTGCGCGGGCTATACCGATTTCGTGGGACCTCATCCTCAAGCTCGTCATCGCGTTCGCGCTCGGCTACGCGGCCATCACGGTGGTCGGACGTCTTCTCGCACACCTCCTTCCCCACATCGTATCGTCTCGCCGAGGGGGCCTCTTCCTCGCGCTCTATCGGATCTCCGCGTACACCCTGCTGGCCCTTCTTCTCTTGATCCTCGCGGGGGTCAACAATCTCGCCGTCCTTACCGGCGGGACGTTCGCGGGCCTAGTGCTGGGGTTGGCGAGCCAGACCGTCCTGGCGAACGTGATCGCCGGCGTGATGTTGATCT
>JBAUTP010000014.1:0-4552 GCA_049582265.1 Thermoplasmata archaeon | reverse complement strand
GTTCAGCCCCTTGGGACGGGGGTTCCTGGCCGGCGGTGTGCGAAATTTGGAAGGACTCCCGGTGGACGATTTCCGCCGAGGGTTACCGCGGTTCCAACGAGATAACCTCAACCGGAATCTGGTCCTCGTGGATCGGCTGGCCGCCCTCGCAAAGGAGAAGGGCTGCACGGTCGCCCAGCTGGCTCTCGCTTGGCTCCTCAGCCGTGGCCCAGAGATTGTCCCCATCCCCGGCACGAAGCATGTGCGGTACCTGGAGGAAAACGTCAAAGCCGCAGACCTGAAACTTTCCCGGACCGACGTGCAAGCTATGGAACAGGCGGTCCGCCCCGAAGATGTCGTAGGCGAACGTTACAGCCCGAGCCATACGGTCCTCGTGGACCGAGGTCAGCAGTAGGCGAGCGCTGAACTCACGACACTGAAGCTACGACGCGCAGTGCCTCCTTCGTCGACCCGCGATCCCCTCGATGGGGTAGGCCCCCGAGGAACCCCTAGAGATCCCACGTAGTCCGCCACGGTGGTCGCCGGGCGGCGGAGCCGTCGAGCCCCTCGGACGCACGCCACCGAGCACAAGGTGTTTTTACTCCGGTCCCTCCGGGACTGGACGGGGCATCCGTGGGAGACGTCAGCGTCATCGTCGGGGCACAGTTCGGAGACGAGGCGAAGGGCAAGATCACGGACTTTCTCGCGGCCGGCGTGCGCTACGTCGTCCGAACCGGCGGCGGCCCGAATGCCGGGCACACGATCCATCTTCCCGAAGCGAAGGTCGTCCTCCATCAGCTCGCCTGCGGGGTTCTCCGTCCGGGCGTAGCGGGGATCAGCGGGCCGGGCATGGTGATCGAGCCCCACCAGTTGATCGCCGAGATCCGGGACCTGGAATCCCGCCACTTGCTGAAAGGGGAGGTCATCATCAGCGAACGAGCTCACGTTCTTCTTACTCTCCATAGCCTCGAAGATCTCTGGGAGGAGGAACTCCGTTCGGGCCGAAACCCCAAGCTCGCGCTCGGAACGACGGGCCGAGGGATCGGACCAGCGGTCTCGGACCGGTACGGCCGCTGGGGGATCCGATTTGCCGAGCTGGTGCGACCCGAAGCGCTCAAGGAACGCCTCGAGCTCCTCTACGCGAGCAAGGAGCACCTGGTCGATCGTCCCCCGTTCGACGAACTCTTGAGCTCTCTCGTGGAGGCGGGACAGCAGCTGGCCCCCTACGTCCGGGCGACCGAGCCCCTCATTTGGGAGGCGATCGACAACGACGAGGGGATCCTCCTCGAGGGAGCCCAAAGCGCGCTCCTGGACCTCGACTACGGAACCTATCCCTACGTGACGAGCTCCCATCCCACGAGCGCGGGCGCCCTCGTGGGGAGTGGGATTCCCCCTCCGGAGCTGGATGGCATCATCGGCGTCGCGAAGGCCTACTGCACGCGCGTCGGCGCGGGACCCTTTCCGACCGAGGACGTGGGCGAGGCAGGGGAATTCCTCCGTCGCGTCGGGGATGAGCACGGCGCCACGACCGGCCGTCCCCGACGAACCGGATGGCTCGACCTGGTGATGCTCCGCTACGCCGCCCGACTGAATGGGTTCACTTCCCTGGCCGTCACCAAGGTGGATGTCCTGGGGGGCCTCGATTCGGTCAAGGTATGCACGGCCTACGAGCTTCCGGACGGCACTCGGCTTTCGAACTATCCGCCGGCCATTGCGGAAGACCTTGCGCGAGTCACGCCGGTGTACGAGACGCTTCCCGGGTGGACGGAGTTTTCTCACCGACTGAAGGAGCGGCTCCACCGGGAGGGCGCGCGAGCTCTCCCCCCCACGTTACGACGCTTCCTCGACCACATCACGGCCGAAACAGAGGTCCCGGTGGATTACGTGGGCTTCGGCCCGCAGCGCGCTGAGACGCTCGTCCTCCCACGGGGGCCGTTCGCGTCGACACGGCGAGGCGTCCGGATCTGGCCGTCGGGGTAAATTCGGGAATCCCCGCGTGCGGGAACCTCGGTGGCGATCGATCCGTTCCTCTACATCGCGTTCGCCGGGGGCTTTGTCGCCGGTCGCGTGATCGCCTGGAGAAGCGTATGGGTCGAGCGGGCAACGGTGGGCACCATCATCGGTCTTGTCTTTGTCCTCGGGGCGAGCCTGAGCGGGCTCACGGGTTGGGATTCCCTCGTGACCCTTCCGCTCGCGTTCGCCTACGCCCTGGGCATCCTCGGGCTCACCGCCCTCGTCGTTCTCCTCCTCCCTCGACCGGATCGTCCGGTCGCCTCGGTCCCGTTGGATCCACCTCCGCGCGTGCACCTTGGAGTGGTTCTCGCGGGGGTCGTGGTCGTGGGGTACCTGCTGGGCCGGTTCGTTACCTTGCCGACGGCCCCGCTCCTATCGGCCTTCCTCTACGCCCTACTCGCGCTCGTGGCGTTTGATCTTCGACTGTCCCGCGCTGCCCTTCGCTCGGTAGGAATACCCCTGACCGCGGCTTGCGTAGGGGCCATCGGGGGTGGGGTCCTGGTAGGATTGCTGACTCCTCTCGGGCTTCGCGCGGCCCTCGCTACCTCGCTCGGCTTCGGCTGGTACACGTTGGCGGGTCCTCTCGTCACCGCCCGGCTCGGCGCGACCGCGGGACTCTTTGCGTTTTTGACGAACTTCCTTCGTGAGAACCTTACGATGGTCTTGGCCCCGGCGACCGGGCGTCGCCTCCGCGGAGAGGGATTGGCGGCGTTGGGTGGAGCCACCGCGATGGATACCACGCTCTACTTCGTCCTCCGCTACGGTGACCCGGATAGCGGGAGCCTCGCGTTAGCCTCGGGTCTGGTTCTGACGATCGTCGCGAGCTTGGTCCTGCCTCTCGTTCTCGGGGTGACCGGGGCATGAGGGTTAAGCTTCGGAGCGGCTCGTGGGGCCGGGCTCGTAGTCCAGCGGTTAAGACGTCGCTCTCACACAGCGAAGATCGCCGGTTCGAATCCGGCCGAGCCCACCCCGGGACGGACTTCCAACTCGGGCGCCTCGGTTCAGTATCCCTCGAACTCGTCCGTTCGAATGTCGTCTTTGGAGATTCGAATTTCCTCATCGAGCAGACGACGCGTTTCAGCCACGAACCCGGGGGGACCGGCGACGTAGATCAGGGGGTGCCGGACCCCCCGCATTGCTTCTCGAAGAATTTCGGCACCTATTCTCCCCGTTCGGCCGGACCATCGCTCACGGGCCTCGTCGGGACGGGTGACCGTGTGGAGCACTCGGATGGCGTGGTTGACTCGCGTGAACTCCTCGAGCTCCGCTCGGAATACGATGTCCTCCGGCGTCTTGCTGGAGCAGACGAGGATGAGCGGCTTCTCAAGGCGCGTGTCGACCGCGAACTTCAGCATGCTCCGGAACGGGGTGACCCCGATTCCCCCTGCGATCATGACCGCCGGCCGGCCTGGCTCGAGCACGAAGTCGCCCTCGATGGCTTCGTTTTCGACGACGTCACCAGGAGCCATGCTGAGGAGGTGCCGCTTGAACGGACTCCCGCGGAGTTGAGTAGAGACGGTGACCAGCCCTCCTTCCGTTGGGCTCGATGAGATGGTGAAGGGCCGGGTGGGTCCACGGGGGTCGTCGACGCCCGGGATGGTCATCACCAGGTTCTGCCCGGCGCGCCATGCGAAACTCCCTCCGATGGGGTCGAACCGAAACGTTCGGACGTCCCGGGTTTCCGCGACCGAGTCCCGAAACCGGAGCAACTGCCTCGGCACTGGCGTCGGGGGTGCAGTGCCCGTCATGTCACGACCTGGACCCTTAGGCTTGCTCGTTCTTATCCATTCAGGGCCGGGATGGTGAGGGTAGTCCGGTCGACTTCAAGAGCGCGGGTTCGGGAGCTCGGCATCTGTGGGGAGCCGGACGTCGAGGCGGATGACCTTGAACCTGGGCTCCGGTCGGATCGGGTCGCTGCCGACCTCGAGGGAATAAAACTGGAAACCGGTCCCCGGTACTTCGGGCGCGTCACGTTCGAGAAGCGCGAGCGCCGTCTCCGCCTCGCCCAGACGTGAGTGGAGCGTGCGCCCGCGCTCGATTCACGGCAAGAGCCATATGTCCCCAACGCAGGTGCGCTGCATGTCCACATCCCGAGCTCCCCCCGGGGACGATTCGATCGAAAGAGCGCTCGAGGACCTTGCACGGACCGCCAAGGACCTCACGGTCGCTACCGCGAAATGTACCGAGCGGATACTGGCGAAAGCCGGGTCGGCGGCAAAAGACCCGTCCGGGGCGGTTCAGAAGGTTACGCGCCGAATTGTCGTCGAACTCGACGCCGCTCGGCAGGGAATCGAGAGGGCGCTTCGCGACCTCCAGTGAGTCCCTTGGCTGCGTCGTCCTGAGAACGAGCGGGCCCGCGACGGACCTAGGCGCACGAAACCGGCGTCCACGGGGGGAGTCGCGTTGTCAAAAACACCTGGGGATCCTTCGACATGAAAAGACATCCCCCTCTATCCGCCATGCGTGAATTCTCGGACCGGCGGTCCGAACGGCGGCCGCGATGTCAAAACGCGCGCATTGGGACTGTCCGGAGTCTATACAATCAGCATCGCCCGTCCCC
>JBAUTP010000013.1:0-5947 GCA_049582265.1 Thermoplasmata archaeon | reverse complement strand
AGCGGGAATTTCCTCCTGGCCCAGAACGAGACCCTGGCGATCGGGGTACTCTCCGCGACCTTGCTCAACGCGGAACAGACCACGTCGGGGCATCCGTACCTCCCTGCCTCGCTCAACAAGATCCTGGCCGCGGACGGTCTGAACCTCACTCAGCTCCACAACTTCCTCGTCAATACGACGGAGGACGTCAAGATCGTCGTGGCGCATCCCAACCTCTACCTCCCGGTCGACCCCAATACGATCACGCCGGACAATGCGATGTACAATACGGTCTCCTACCTCATCGCTTCCACGCTCAGCGAGAGCCAAGTGGTGAAGGTCTACGATGACATCCAAGCCTACACGGGGTGGACGATCCGCTATGGGATGGTCGACACGCGGCTCTTCCCCTTCAGCGGGACCAACACGGGTATCTTCTACGCTCCGGCAGAGCTCACGGGACGTGTCATCGGGGCCGATGGGACCCCGACCTCCTATTACACCTTGAGCGTCCTCGGTTCCGACGGGAACACCTACCCCATCAATCACCTGCCCGCGGACGTGACCGCCGTTCAAGTGAACATCAACTATCTTCCCGCGTTTTTCAACACCATGCTCTATCACATCTACGTCGGGTACAACGGCACCGATGTCGGAGCGGGGACCGGGATCCCCGGGATCTCGGGGAACGTCTCCAGCGACGCCGCAATGCCCGGGTTCATGCTCGACCACTTCCTGGCCGTTTACCGCACCGCGTACTACTGCGCCGGCACGAACCCGACCATCGACCCCGGCTGCCTCACCGCCACCAACTACCCCGATGCCCAGCATCTCGCCAACGTCACCAAGGGCTACGCGGACACCTCGACGGACCAGTACTATTCCGGCGGAGAGACGATGCTCGCCTACTATACTGGCGTGCCGCTGGTGGGTGCGGTCACGTTGTCCGATGGAACGCCGGTCGCCGGAGCACGGGTGACCGTCTACGATTCCTGGGGGACCCCTCATCAAAGCATCGTCACGGCGGCGAACGGTGCTTACAACCTCGTACTCCCCCCCGGGAACGACACGGTCAACGTGACGTCGGGAACTTTTGACGGGCTCACCCAGGCGGGGAGTGTTCATCTTCTATCGATGCCCATCGATGTTCCCGCCCAGGAGGCGTACAGCTTTGACGCGCCGACCCTGGTCCAAAACGCGGTCCTGCAATCCGGGCGCGTTCAGGGGTTCGTGTACTGGAATACCGCGAACAACTCGAGCTTCCAGCCGTCGGACCCGCTCGCGACCGGCGCGAAGGTCACGCTATCCCTGCCCTTCGGGGCGACGTACACCGCCACGACGGATGCCAGCGCAGCCTACACCTTTTCGAACCTTCCCCCGGGGGTCTACAACTATTCGGTGACCATACGAGGCTCCACGTTTGCGCAGCCTTCCGTGACCGTATCGAGCACGGCCCCCGTGAACGAGTCGACCGGCCTTTTACCGGGGCGTGTGGTGGGCTCCGTCCTGGATAGCTCCGGCGCCGTCGTTCCGGGCGCGGCGGTCATCGCGCTGAACCAGACGGGGGGTGTAGTGACGGCGACGTCGAACTCGACAGGTGCCTATTTGCTCACCACGCTCGTCCCCGGCAATTATACCATCTACGCCCAGGTCCTGTCGAAGTCGCTTGCTTCCGCTCCTGAGACGGTCCTCTTGAACACGACGATCACCTCTGCGAGCGAGAACCTCACGGTGGTTCCATCGACCGCCTTCATGTTACCCGTTGAAACGAGCGGATATGCGGGCGCGAGCGGAGTTCAGGTGCGATTCACACCGATCCTGGCCGCGCCCCCGTCCTCTGCCGTACCGAACGACTCCGCGACCTCCTACACCTTCGTGACGAGCGCGACGGGAGCCGCCACGGGGGTTCTCCCGGTCGGCAACTATTCGGTCTACGCCTATGGGCTCATCGGACCCACCTACTTCGCGGGCATCGGAAATCGAGCGGTCCTATCGAGCCCTACGGGGAACGTGAGCCTCGCTCCTCTCGAGATGGGCGCCGCGATGGCCGTCCGCGGAAGCGTCACGATCCCGACGAACTCGACGGACCTCACTTCCGTCTCCGACACGGCGTACGACGCCTCGGGGAATCAAGTAACGAGCTACGCCAACTCGACCGGTGGGTTCGTGATCTACGCCCCACCCGGGAGTTACACGCTCCTCGCAACGCTCGCCGCCACGAACGCTAGCGCGACCTCGTACTCGGCGGCCACCCTGGTCAGTACGACTTCTCCCACTCCCGTTACCCTGGCGCTCACGGCCGCGGTCCGATTCGCTCCCACCGTCGGTGCTCCCGGTCCTCGGTCGGAGTTCCTGCCGACCTCGTCGGGGGAAGTACAGGTGAGCCTACCCAATCTCGGGGTGAGGGTGTTCGCCCCCACGAACACGACCGGCGTCGCCCACCTGATCGTGCCGGCGACGCTCCCCGGAAACGGAGGGAGCTACTGCATCCTTGCCCAGGCGCCCGGATATAGTTCGTTCAACCAGTGCGGGTACACACCCCTGGCCCTCGGGACGGTCACACAGATCCCCCTCACGCTCAACCCCGTATCGGTGACGGTGGGATTGGTCGGCGTTCCCTCCAACTCTACGTTCACGCTCAACCTGACCGCCGCGAGCCCCACCGCGCAGAACGTCACAACGCAGGGTACCACCTCCCTGGGCGTGTCCGCTCTTCCGGGTACGTACGCAGTCAGTGGATATGCTGTCGTGAAGGGAAAGCCCGGATTCTACATGCCCCTGAGCGGCGTCACGTTCACGATTCCCGCGGGACCACCTACCGCGACGTTTTCGCTTCCCGTCCATGACCAGGTCCGAACGATCGGCGTTCTGGGGCCCTTACCCTCGGGGATTCCTGCGGCGAACGTGACGCTGCAACTGACCTCCACGATCGCGAACTTCACCCTAACGGGGGCGGCGTACACCTCGCCCTTCTTTGCGCCGCCCACGAACTACAGCGTCTACGCCACCGCGAACGTCTCGAGCGAGCATTATGCGGCCTTGACGTCGGTCAACGTCCTTTCGAACGGCTCGATACTCTACGCGGTGACCCTGTCGAGCGCCGTTACCCAGACGGTCTTTCATTTACTCCAGGCGAACAACACGGCGCTCAACACGACGGCGACGCTGACGGTCCAGCGGGGCAATCTTCACTTGACCACCACGACGACCGACGGTCTCGCCGGTCTCTTCCTCCCATCGGACGTCACCTATACCGTGGGCGTCAACGTGACGCTCCTCCTGAGGATCGGAGGGGTGGTCCAGTACCAGACGTTCGTCGCCATGCCCGGGTTGAGCTGTACTCCCTCGGGCGCGGCGACCAACTGCTCGGTGCCCCTCATCGCCACGACGCATCTGGTTAGCCTGAGCATCGCGCTCCGCCAAGGGAGCACTCCCGTTACGCTGAGCTCGACGATCCAGCTCCAAGGTCCCTATCCCTCTACCCAGCTCATCACGGGGACGACCACGACGGGGACGTTCTCGACGAACCTCCTTCCCGGACACTATTCTCTCTACACGCTCGCGGGCGTGGGGTCCGATCAGCTCGGGAACCTCACCGCTATCCTTGTCGAACCCACCCGGTCGAGCACGATCCCGGTGCAGCTCCAAACGACACGGACCCTAACCGTGGTCCTGGTGGCGCCGACCTCCGGGCTCGGGACGTCTCCCACGCTCGTGATCGCCGGCGGCACCGGAGCCAACCTTACGCTGGCGAATCAGCTGCCCCAAGTACCGGTCTCGGTAGTGCTGCCATCGGGCACGTACACGGTCTCAGCGAATTCCACGACGACGCCGTTTGGCGTCGTCACGCCCGCACGGGCGTCGCAGTCCATCAGCCTCCTTCAAGGAAATGCGCTCGTGACTCTCACCTTGTCCGCGAGCTTACGCTATGCGGCCAGTCTTGCGGTCTTGCCGCCGACGACCGTTGAGCTCTCCACGGGAGGGCTCGCCACGTTCCCGTGGGTCGCGCGGAACACTGGCTCGGCACCGGAAACCGTCAAGCTCGTGGGGTCGCCCGGCTATCTCGGCTTCACGTTCACGCCGTCCAGCTTCACGCTGGGAACCTCCGGCACGACCAATTCCACTGGCGGGGAGGTCACGATCTCGGTCCCGACCGGGACGAGCGTGCAATCTCCTCCCATCGTCCTTACGGCCGAGCTTTCCAACGGTACGGTGGTAGGCAGCACCTCGGGAGCCCGAGTCCTCTTGACCGCGGCGCCCGGCGTCACCGTCGGCGCGAGCACGATCGCACCGGGCGTGGGGCCGGGCCTCGCGACCGTTTCCTTCTTCGTTCGCAACTCGGGTAACGTGCAGGTCCAAGCCGATGTCACCGTCGCGAACCTCGCCCAGCTCGAGAACTTTGGCTGGAACGTGACCGTCTACAACGGGAAAGCGCTGGTCACGAATCCGGTCACCCTCGTGGAGGGGGCTAACCTCACCTTCCAGGTGAACCTGCGCATGATCGGGGCTCAGGCCGCGCCGCCCGGGAGCGTTCTCCTGATGGCGCAAACCGTGGGCGTCGCGCCGCCCGCCCACTCCGAGGCGTTGCTCAGCGTGCCGACGGGAGCGGTCCAGCTGAACTCAACGACCGCGTCGGTGACGGGCCCTTCCGTGAGTAGCCCTCCCTCCACGCCGACGTGGCTCGTTCCGCTCTTGGCCTTCGTACCGGCGATGGCGTTCGTCGTCTTCGCCTTCGTGTATCGCTGGTCCCGAACCCGCCGGTGGGTTCGGACCTAGAGGAGGCTATGCTTCGTCGAGGCACTGTGACAGCGCTCGCGTGGATCCCGCTCGTGCTGATGCTGGTCCTTCCGGCGTTCCTCCCCGTTGCCTCCGCCGCCCCGATGGCCCGCGCCGCGGCGTCGGGTCCTCCTCTGACGGGGAATATCACCGGTCCCAGCTTTGTCGGGGTCTCCCTGAGCGCGAAATATGAAGTCCGTGCGATGGGCGGTCCGGCGTTGGCGGCGAACGGGACGTACGTGGGAACGCTCAGCTACACCTCTTCGCTGAGCGGATCGAACACGACCTCGGCTACCCTCGCCCCCGTTTCGGGGGTGCTGGTGAACCAGTCCGTCAACCTCACCCTCTCGGCACCGAATATCACCGAGGCGTTGACGATCAACGTCGCGGTCACCTCCAGCCTCAACGGAACGAACGCGACCACGAACCTCACCTATCTCGTCTCCATCATCCAGCCGTATCGACTCTCGGCGACGCTCTACTCCACCACGGCGGTCACGCTCCAGGAGTTCAACATCACGGTGATGCTCGACGGCGCTCCCGTGGGGACCGTGACGATCCCGACGATCTCCGGGAAGGCGTCCTATCCGTTCACCTTCAACTACGTCAATCCCGGACTCTCGATGGGGACGCACACCTTCACCATCAGTCTCGCGCAGCAGCACGGGCTCGTCACGTTCGCCGGGGGCGCGGAGTCGTACTCCGTCACATTCTACGTCGGAGGTCCCCCGCCCGACTATACGATCGATTACGTGCTCGGCGCGGTCGCGTTGATCGGAGCCATCTTTATATGGCTCACTTTCGTGGCCGCGCGCCGACGACCTCGCCGACGCAAGTGACCGGGGCCGTCGTCAGGAAATCCTCACTTCCATGGTAGCGAGCGATGTTCGTTGCAGTTCGTGCGGCCGGGCCCTTTCGGGCGCGGGCGCGACGCACTTCCCCTGTCCCCAGTGCGGCGTGGCGACGATCGGTCGTGACGCGCGGTGCAGGGACCAGAGCGTCCCGTACATCTGTCCCCACTGCTCCTTCGAAGGCCCCTGAGGGCGTTACCCATGGGTCAGGTGGCCGTTCTGTTCCGGTTGATGCCCCAGGGCGTCGAGACCGACCTCAACGCGATCGCGAAGGCCGTCCAAGGAGCCCTACCGGCCGGGGTTCAGGTTCGAGGGATGCAGATCAAGGACATCGCCTACGG
>JBAUTP010000012.1:0-10049 GCA_049582265.1 Thermoplasmata archaeon | reverse complement strand
GACGCCCGCCCCCTCGAGCGTTTCGGTGCCGTGGAATTTTCGCTCGACGGCGCGGACATTGGCCGGCGGTTCGGGGTTCTTTCGTATCTTCCGTTCGACCGATCGGACCTGGTTCGGCATCGCTTGCCCCCGCTGTCCGTAAGGCCCGAGGGGGGAAGACGCTTCCGAAAGGTGGTTACTCCGGCGTCCGACTTCGAGGGGAGCGCTTCAGCGCATCCAGCAAGGGCAAGAACTCGTAACTACCCTCGTGCAGCACTCCGTTCACGAAGAAAACGGGGGTGTCGCCCACGCCATCCTGCTCGGCCAGTTCCGTGTCTTCGGCGACCCGCCGGGCAGATTCGCCGGAGGCGATGTCTCGGTCGAAGACGCTCATGTCCACGGGCAACCCCTCGGCGATTTCACGAAGCTTGTCCTTGTCGAGCTCGTCCTGGTGATCGAACACCCGATCGTGCATGAGCCAGAACTTCCCCTGAAATCCGGCGGCCTCGACCGATTCTGCCGCCATCGTGGACAACGGGTGCGCCTTTGGCTGGGGGTAGTTACGGAAGGCAAAGCAAAGATCGTCCTCCAGTTCGCGGACCAGCTCACGGACGATGGCCGCCACTTCGCGACACGGCGGAGAATCGTACTCCCCGTACTCCACGAGAGTGTACCGTGCGGAAAGGGGACCGATTACATGGTCGCGTTCCTCTATGGGCAGCACTAGCTCGGGGAGCTCGTCGTCCATGGTCGCCCCCACGGGGACGGCGGGCATCTTGACCCTTTCGCTCGCCCACCCCGCTCGCGGGCCGCCACGGCGAGGGCTCGCAGCTCTCCGTCGCGAGCTGGGCAGGGAGGCAATGTCCGAGGGGATCTGAGGTCCTAAGACTGAAATGATCCGAAGGCCTCGTCGCGAGGTCGGTGGACGGATGAAAGCTCGGTTCACCGGACCACTGGACCCGGGCGAGGCCGCGGACGAATTCACTTTTGCCCTGCTCGCCCGAAGTAAGTGCTCTCCGGTAACCGCCGATTAGATTTGGAAGGGTCTCCGTTCCCGTGGGCTCCTGCTTTCGGACGGACACCCAAGTTTGCCGAACGACGGCGACGATGGAATCGCCAATACCGAGATTAACCAGCGGCGTCAACACTGGTTCCACGACGGGATCGTGGGCGGAGACCCTGAGCTGGAGTCGATCTCGGGAGTTCGTCACTTCTGGGCGCTCGGGAATCCGATGACGAAGTCATGGGCCGGTTAGGTGGCATGGGCCACCTGCTGGCCGGGACCGCGGAGCAGTCGCGGCGACGGTATCTTGTCCCCGATGGCTCCGCTGCATCGGGGGGACCACCGTCTTCAGAGAAAGCCTTAGATACGGACGCGAGGCTCAGCATCTTGGCCCCCGGCCAGGAGGTTCACGGTGAAATGGCGCGAGATTGGAAAGCCGTTCTGCCGCGGACCGACTAGACGAACCTGAGCCGACGGCATCCCGGCTTTTTCTCTCCTCGAGTCCCAGCATCCACCGTGATTTTCCAACCGGGGCCAGGCCCCACGATGCCCAACAGCGGATACCTGGACTCCAGCGTACATTGGAAAGTGCGAACGGGACACATCGCCTTCGCCGAGCCGACGCACGATGAGGTAGCGGACGCTATTCTCGATGCGGGACTCGCCACCGCCGTCGGCCAGCGGTTGGGCTCCGGAAAAGAGGCCGACGTCTATCTCTGTCGTGATGGCAGTCGCCTTCGGGCGGTGAAGGTCTATCGATTGTATCGGACGTCTCACCGAGGTGGAGGAGCCATCAAGCTCGAATCCATGGGACAGCGCGCGTTACGCGAATACGATCTTCTTGACTACGCATTTCAGGGAGGGGCACGCGTGCCCCAGCCCTGTGACCGCAATGAGAACATGTTTTCGATGGAGTTCATCGGTGTACAGGGTCGCCCTGCCCCGATGCTTCAACATGCGAGGCTTCCGAACCCACGATCGTTCATGGACGCCATTGCACAGGGGGTGGAGGCTCTCGCAGAGGCGGGAATCGTCCATTCGGACCTCAGTCCTTTCAACATCTTGGTGAGCGGGGACCGCCCCGTTTTTATCGACCTGGCCGCAGCGATCCGTGTGGACCGCCTCGGGTGGCCTCCGGGTATTCGACTCGCAGAGGGCATTCGGTTCCTCGAGAGCGGGATAGGTTCTCTCGAGCGATATTTCCGGCGCTACGGTCTTACGCTGGAGCGAGACGAGCTCCTCGCGCGATCTAGGGCACAGTTTGGTCGGTATGGCCCGCCGTGAGCGAAGGGGGACATGCTCCTGTGGATGCGGAGGACTCACTGACCAGCCCACGGGCGCCATCCCGATCTTCAATTCGCTGCGGCGGATGTTTAGGTGGGTGTTCATCAGGTAGGGTGGCGGGTTTTTGCCCTCAAAAGGAATGGGAGCAGGTACGCCACAGGTACGCCTCCAGATACGCTTTGGTGAAGGATGCACGAAGGATCTCCTCGATGGACAGCACTACTGTCGCCTCGGAGGGACTCCAAGGGTCAAGGTCACGATCGGGAACGAGGCCGGGAATCTCGGGTCGATTCGATGGGTACGTGGCGGGGTCTTTTGTCCGTGAGGGGGCAGTGTCAGACCCTGTAAGCCTGGTGGAGATCCAGGCGGCTCACGAAAGGATTCGGAGCACAGTGCTTCGAAGCCCGCTGGTTCCGTCGCCGGGTCGGGAGGGGCTTGGGAACCTCTTGCTCAAACTCGACAACCTTCAACCGACCGGATCATTCAAAGTAAGAGGTGCCGGCAACTCTCTGGCCGTCGCCTTCGAACGCGGTCACCCCCCGGGCGTGTACACGACGAGCGCGGGAAACATGGCGCAAGCCCTGGCATGGCATGCGAGGCGCCTGAACGTGCCGTGCACAGTCATCGTACCCGAGACTGCTCCAGAGGTCAAGCTGGCGGGGATCCGCCGATACGGGGCCCAGGTCATCCAGTTGAGCTGGGAGCGAGTTTGGGATGTGATGACCGCGGGAATCTATCCGCCCTTGAAGGACATGCTCTACGTCCCCCCCTTCAACAGCCGAGAAATGATCGCGGGGAACGGCACGGCGGGTCTCGAGATCTTCGAGGACCTACCGAGCGTGAGGACGGTCTTCGTTCCTCTGGGGGGTGGCGGTCTCATCGCGGGGGTCGCGAGCGCGCTACGTGCGCTTAACCCCCAAACCGAATTGGTCGCCTGCGAGGTAGAAACCGCAGCGCCCTTTGCAGCGTCGCTCCGAGCGGGAGCTCTCGCAGAGGTCGAACGGGTTCCCAGCTTCGTCGACGGGATTGGGGCGCGAAACATGCTCCCCCAGATGTGGGATCGCTTGAACGGGTTGGTTACCCGGTCCCGCGTACTCTCGCTCGCCAGTGTGGCGGCCGCCATTCGTTACTGTTTCGAGCAACATCACATCGTGATCGAAGGGGCCGCGGGCACCGCCGTCGCTGCCGCGTTGGAGGCCGAGGAAGGGAGTGGACCGGTTGTAGCGCTCGTCTCTGGAGGTAACATTGATGTCTCAACGTTCACGACGATCCTGGAGGGAAAGGTCCCTCCACTCCCAGGAAATCCACGCCTTTCTCCCTCGACCGCCCGCCCAAGCGACCGGTCGAATGCGGTCGAAGGACGGAAGTGAAGAAGCCGACGGGGCGCGCGGCCCGGGGCATCGTCACTCGCTCGATGGCAGAATCCGATCCCGGCGGGCCCAAACCCACGTAACGGCACCCCCGAGCGAGGGAACGACCTCGATTCCAGCGAAGCCGGCCCTCGTCAGGAACTCCTTCACCCGGAGCTCCCAGCCCGAGGATTCCGCGACCTGCGGTAGGAATTCGAAAACAGCTCGCCATCGATGCGGACTCCGCGCCCTTCCGATCGCCGGGAGAATGCGATGGAGGTAGAACGAGTAGGAGGCCCCCGCTACGCTGGCGTGAATGGGTCGGGAGAAGTCGTACGCGGCGAGGCGGCCCCCGGGTCGGAGAACCCGAGCCATCTCATCGAAGAACGCCTTCAAGGGTACGTACTTGAGAAGGTAGCCTGAGGTCACAATGTCGAACGATTCGCTCGCGAAGGGAAGTCGGACCGCGTTTCCTTGCACGAGTCGATAGCGATCGCGGGGCCGGCCCGATGCCAGCAGCATGCTGCGATTGAGGTCCAGGCCTACCACCTGGGAGGGTCCGAGGCGCCGAGACAGTCGGTCCAAGATCAGACCGGTACCGCATGCCAAGTCGAGCGCTCGCTCGCCTCGCTTGGGTCGTAGACGTCGGATTAGAACCTCCTTCCATCGCAGATCCTGTCCCAACGAGTACGCGAGCAGGACACGATTGTAACGCGGTGCGAGCTCGTGGAAGAGCCCCTCGACATAGCGACGGTCGGGCGGCGGCGACTCGGTCACCTGCAACGTCAGCTCCCTCAACCACCCATCCAGGTCCGAAGCGTCAACAGAACGAGCGCGGCCAGCACCGTGCTTATCGACAGACCCTGGAGGAAACGGTCCGCACGTCGGTATGGTGGAGCGGCGAACGCAGAACCCGGGCTCCTGGCGACGGATGCCTCGCGAGCCTGTTTGCGTAACTCCCGTGACGTTCGCGAGACGCGGATTTCCACCAGGGCAATGCCCGCGAAGAGAATCACGAGGGGAATGGAAATGTACGAGATGACCTGGCCGGACTGAGCATAGTAACTCGTCAGGAAGGGCAGGCTGCCCCATGTCAGCGCGAACACACTGTCCCGATGAAGGAGTCCTCGAAACAGCGGTGCTAAGGGATATCCAAGTGCGCCAAGCGCTTGAACGGCCACAAGGAACAGGAAGCCCGGGCCTAGGACAAGGACGGCTCCCAGGATACCAATCACGATCCCCAGGCCGACTCCAAGTAGTCCGACAGCGGCGAGAGACCAGGCCGGCCAGTGCTTGACGTAGCGCGTGCCCATTCCCGGGATCTGGTCCAGGAAGTGGGCCCCGATTCCGAGGGCGAGGAGATACGCTACGAGACTCGCGGACAGTATCGTCCAGGATAGTTTGGGCGAAGCGACCGCCCCGACGACCACGAAACCGAGGACCATGGCGGTGTAAGGCAAGTGTAGCATCGTCCACGCCTCTCCCACTCGCGTGCTTCGGCCGGCATACCACGTCGGTCGGATCGGGGGAGTCATTGCTCCGAAGGCGGGGGGCGGAATGTCAAGGGGACCCTTTGGGTCCACTTACAGCTTCCGAACCGCTGCGCGACGGTGCGACCTCCAGGACGGAACCGAAGTGACTGGACGCTTTGTTCAATTCCGTCGGACGCGGCAGCCTGGGATCAGGTCTGAAATCGAGCGACCCGTGGCCATGAGGATACGAAAGGAGTTTGGGCCCGCGTGGCTTAATGGGGCATGGCCGAGGGCACATCACTTCGAGATTTGTTCTCTGTCCTCCAAGAGATCAAGGGGGGCCGGATCGAGGTTAGCTGGGGCAGCGTTCCGCTCTTGACCCTCGATGCGGACGCGCACAACCTCGACGTCGATCTAGCCCCGTTGGCCTCTGCCCATCTGCGGCTAATGCACTTCTTGCACGAGGGTCGCGAGGGCGGTTTCAGGGGTCTCAGTTTTCCCACGTACGTAGCACGTCAAGGATGGAGGGTGACGGTCAACCTCGAGGGGCATCCTCTACTGTGGCTCGGGCGCGACACGAGCTCGCTTACGGGCCACGTTCACATTGAGTGGAGCGCTCTGCCCAAGTTGGCGCATGTATTGTAGCTGTGGAGTGCTACGAGCCGGCAACCCGCTCGCTCCCAGGACTCTCAACGACCGAACCACCCTCGCACTACGAGGGACGGGTTCCAACGCGTGCCTCGACACCTTGCCGTCGTTACAGCATCTGCACAGCGCCAGATTGGAACGTAGAATGGGGGTGCTAGCCACGGGAGAAAGCTACGGCTGGAACACGCAGTTTCGGGTCCATCGCCCGGCTTTCGAGCCCGCGGGGGACCCCGATGCCCGAGTCTCCAATGTCCCGGAGGAGGCGATGTTCCTTTTTTTGCTCCCGAAATGAACCACGTTTTGTGGGCGAGAAACCCCATCCAAGGTCGTCCCACCGTTGGGCGGCCGGTTCGCGGCTCTCGTCGGTCCCGCGACCAAGCCTGATATGCTTCTTTGCTGCGCTCCCGGCCTGATGCGACTCGCGGGAATGCCTCTCGAGCTGGCCAGTTACCGGGCAGAGACGCTCACGAACCAACAGTTCCGTGGATTCGACCTAGCGGGGATGGATTTTTTCTACCTTCCGACGGCACTCGCCCCCTTGATGGATGCCCCCCCGGTAGAGCTGAAGCAATTCATCGAGGACGACAATCGAGGCGCGATCTGGCCAGAACCGGTGGCGACGCTGGACGGTCAACCGTTCTATCTCTCGGTGAAGGGGGTAGGATCGACCCTGGACCCTTACTCGTGGAGACCCCTTGACCGTGGCTACGCGCGCGAGCTCGTCACTGACCCCTCCCTACGAGCGCGGTTTGGAGGACCGCCCAGCGACGGTGCGGACCGTCTCATCACGGGGGAGCTGTGGCTCCGGGGTCGCCCTACGGCGGTCAGGGACTCGAGCACGCCTCGACCGCCCTCCGAGTCTCCGAGATGGCCGACCTTACCTCGATCGGAGGGTTCCTCATCGCTCCCGTCGTGAAGGTCTGCTTCCTTCCCCAGTCACTCGAGGACCGGCTGCGACAGGTCTACTGGTACCGGCAGTACCCGGGGAGGATGGTCCAAGAGGTCCGACTGGTGCCATCGAACGTCCGCGTGTACTTTCATAGCAAGAACACGGTCGGAAACAACATTCGCTACCTGTTCGATCTGTTCTCCGTCTCCTCGAGCGCGCAGGCTGTCCAGTTCGAGACGAACTTCGTTCGGAGCACGGTCGCGATGCTCACCCTGTTTGCTCGTACGTTGACGTACGACCCGGTACGAGGCAAGTACAAGGGCCTCGACTTCCACGACGTATGGCTGGACAAGGACGCGGTCCTCTCTCCCAACGGCTCGGCCTACTTCGTGGACCTTGAGGGGATCGATGAGGTCTTTGTCGAGAAATCCGAAGTGAAAGAGAAGATCACCGACCAAGTCTATCGGTCCTTGTACGAACTCACGTTCGCGTACGAACAGATTGAGGCCGAGCGAGTTCGACGATTCGGCGACCCGATGCACCGCCGGCGACACTTTGAGGAGGTGTTGCGAGCGGCTCTCGAAGGGGATCCCCTCGTTCGACTCAGCGAAAATGGCTCGCAGCTCGACCTGACCATCCGTAACAAGTCTCAAGAGGAGTCGCTTTATGTGAACTTCCGAGCGGTTGATCGGTAGCGTGACGAACAGTCAGGACGTTTTCAATTTCTTGAGCGGCGTGAGCATGCACCAAGTGGCCGCGCCTCTTCCCGACGCCGACCTCTCGACGTTGGCGCAGCTCAACCTGGTCCGGGTCCTGACCAACGACCAGTACGCGCAATTCGTCAAGGACGTCGAGAACATCTATCCCACGCAGCAGGCCATCGCAGCCGACCAGATGAATCGGAACAAACTCGCTCAGGATGTCGAGGAAGACTCCAAGCAGACGCATTCCTTTCTTTTCCACCTCGAGGGAAAGGAGAAGCAAGCGGCCAAGTTGCAGGCCGAAGAACAGGCTCGGACGGCGCTTCAGGCGACCACGGCCGACCTTACCGCCCGTGACCAGCAATTCAACCGCATGGTCGCCGAAAAGTCGCTCTTGGATACGCTTACGCCGGTCGGTAACCAGTACGTAGGGTTGACCGGGCCCGGCCTCGTCGCGCTCCGTGACCTCGGGATCCGCATGTACCGTGTTTCTGACCTTCCTTTCGCCAAGTTCTGGGAGGAGACGATCCAGGTCGACCGGGACCTAAATGACGTCGCGCTCCACGGGAGTCAGTACTTCGGGACCCTTTTGGTACCCCTTCGAGCCGTTGACCGCTCGAGCCTGTGGGCCACGTCCGTGGGCCTCGCTAAGCTGAAGCCCGATGTCTCCCAAGGAGCGCCCACATTCCTGGAAGCCTACGCACGCATCGCCAAGATTTCGAACAATGAAGAGAATCGACTGATGTCCGCCGAGATGCTCTCCTCGCTCCAGAGGAGCGCGCAGGACAACCTTCCCGCGCTGACGGAGCTCGAGAAGGAGGTCCATCATCTCGGTGTCCCGAAGGAAGCTTCCTTGGGCGTCGCCTCGATCCTCCTCATTGGCCAACGTGCCGACGGGACGTTTGCGACCGCCAATCTCGGCAACTTCCTCAAAGTGACCCGGTCGTTCGAATCCGCGGCTCTGCTGGCGATCGTGAATCGCCCGTTCGACGAGCTCTCCGGGAAGTTCACTTCGCTGCGCTCGATGTTCGGGGGTTGGGGGTTCGAGCCATCGGAGGACGTGGAACTCTCCTCGGCCTATCTCACGATCTCAGACCTTCCGGCTCAGGGCATCAGCACGAAGCTCGCGATTATAACGAAGGGGATGGCGACCTATCTTCAGTTCCCCCTGGTGGCCTCCTCAATCATGGCGTCCATCCCCGTCCTGGAGGCGAACGAGACGCTCAACATGCTCGAGCAGGCCTACGAGATCATCGGACGGCGGGCCATGCCGCTTTCGCAGCCGGAACTCATCTGCCTCGCGGTCCGCATGATCCACGGGATCCAACCCGAAACGGTCGCGCAGCTCGACACGACAGCGACCGCCGCACCGGTTCAGCGAGTCGGGGTCTCCGGATATGGGTTCGGGCCGGGCTTTTTCTTCCTACCGGCCGTCGTGGCGTACGGTGCCTACTTCTCGACGTTCAGCGGGATGGGAGGGGCTCACCCCGGGCACGCGCACTTCGGTGGAGGGGGTTTCGTCGGGTGATGCTTAGGCTCCTCGTGTTACTCGTTCCCCTTCTCTTCTTGTGTGTTCCGGCAGCCGCCGTCTCGGGGAGCCACTATACCCCCCAGAGCGGGGACAGTTTTCACTACTCGGAGAACATCGAGCTCGGGAGTGGCACCGGGAACTACTCGGGCTACACGGAAAGCACGTTCATCAACGGCACCGAAAGCGTGACGGCTATCGCAGACAACGGTACCGAGTCTGCCACGTATTCGTACACCGCCGCGTGGAGCAACAGCACGGGCTCGTCGGAGAATTGGCAGTCGTCAGGGGACTTCACATTCTCCTCGGCCACCTATCGTTACCTGCAGGGCACCGACAACCAGACCGGATATTCCAATCCGTTCGTATGGTTCTACATGAACAACTCCCTGACCTCCGGCAACTCCTTCTTTCTACTCAACACCAAGATGAACGTCGTTTCGACGGACTATTCCTACGGACCCCCCACGATGTCGGGTAAGTACTTCCGGACGTTGTTCACCGAAGGGAACGGCTCCTACCAGCGGAACGACGTCTACGGCACCTTCGACGCTTCGTACAACTGGCAGTCGTTCTTCGACCCTTCAACCGGCTACATCGTCGGTTACGTGTACTCGGAGCAAGACCAGGATGGGACCACCTCGGGGTTCACGCTTACGGACTCTTTGGCAGTGACCAGCACCTCCTACGCCCTTACGCCGGCGGCGGCCCCGCCAGCCTCCTCGTCGGGCGGCGGCCTTACGAATCTGGAGATCGCTATCATTGCGATCGTCGTGTTGATCGTGATCATCGTCGTCATTTATGCGGTCGTTTCGGCGGCCCGGCGCCGGGGTCGGAAGCTCCCCGAGCACTCGGCCCGAGGGAGCGTGACCTATAACCCACCCCCGACGGGAGTTCCTCCGCCCATCAACCTCACTCCATCCGGCCAGCCCGCGGTCCAACAAATCGTGATGCGGGAAACGGTGAAGGTCAACTGCCGCTACTGCGGTACGCTCATTGACTCGACTGACACAGTGTGCCCTAAGTGCGGCGCTCCCCGGACTTAGGTCATCCCCGCGGGCCCGTCAGCGGGGGTGGTAGAGGAACATACGCCCGGCGTTGCGCATACCCCCCTGGGCGGCGATCGCCAGCGAAGGGAGATTCTGCTCCGACACTTCGGTGATAACCCGCCCGGCCCCCGAAGCCCGGCTCCAGAG
>JBAUTP010000011.1:0-2812 GCA_049582265.1 Thermoplasmata archaeon | reverse complement strand
GCGCAACCTCGCCTCCTTCCCCGCCGGGTGGGACCGTTCCGCTCGATGCCCTTGCGGCCGGCGCCGCCGGGGGAGCTGCGGTCGGCGCGGCCGCGGGAACGGGCGCCTCACCTTCGCCTGAGCCTCCTGCCTACGTGGAAGGGCCCGAGGACTTCAGCGGGCCGGCCCCGGAGGTTCCTGCTGCCGCTGCGGCGGGGGGCGCCGCAGGCACAGCGGCCGGTGCGGCGGCCGCCGAGGGAGGCGAAGCCGACATTGACTCCCTCATGAAGGAGCTTGACCGGATCAGCACCGAGATCCTGAAGAAGGGCCCTCCAAAGACCGATGGGGGCGCTGCCGGGGCCGACGCCGGAACGGGCACCGGCACCCAGTAACCCTCGCGAACCTGCCTCCACAAACCCCTTAATGGCCTCCGCCCCTTCGTACCTACGATGGATATGGTGAACGCCGGCGACGAACAGGCACTCCTCGACCAGCTCGGCCGCGCGCTGGATAAAGCACCACGCTCGGTCCGCGCGATCGAGGTCGGGATTGGTCTTTCGATCGCGCTCGGCCGTCAGCGGCCGGTGGTCGCCTGTGGTGGTTGCCAGGAGCCTCTCTCCTTCCGCGGGATCCCGGCAACGACCAACAGTCGCCTGCGCGAGCCCTTCCGTCTCATCCTCAAGGACGCGTAGCCCTCGGGTGGACCCGCCGTACACCATGGTCTCGATCCCCATCATTGAGACCGTTGTCTCGGTGGTCCTTTACGTCCTGGGCATCGCAGGCCTCGTCGGGCTGGGCCTCCTCATGATCGTCGAAAGCTTTGGAATTCCCCCTCTGCCCAGCGAGGTCATCCTGCCGTTCGCCGGCTTTCTCGTCGCGACGGGACACTACTCCTTCCTTGCGGCTTTCCTGGTAGCGCTGGCCGGCGCACTGGTAGGATCGTTCCTTGCGTATGCGGTGGGTCGCTGGGGTCGCGGGTGGCTCGAATCGCAAGGTCGAGGCCGATTCCGGCTCGACCCCAAGTTGTTGAACCGAATGGACGAGTACTTCGCTCACCGAGGGCAACTGACCGTGATCGTCGCACGGGTCATTCCGGTAGTCCGCAGCTACATCAGCTATCCCGCGGGGACGGCGAAAATGGACCCGGTCAAGTTCGCGGTGTACACCCTGGCCGGAGGAGCCCCCTTCACGTTCGGTCTCCTCTACCTGGGCTACCTCCTGGGGTCGCGTTGGACGGCCATCCTTCCGATCTTCCAGATCGCGGACTACTTCGTGATCGCTGCGATCATTGTGGGTGCAGTCTATCTCTTCCTCCGTTGGCAGAAGCGGATCGGGCCAGGGTTCCCTCCGAAGTGGACCGACGCTTCGCCGTCGCCGCCCACGGAGGGTATCTCGCCGCCCCAGGAGAAGAACCCCTGACGCCTACCGTCCCTTGACCGGTCAAAACGTCAAGGTGAACGCGCCCAGCTTTCCCTCGTAGAGGAAGCGGCCCTGGGCGAGGACGTCCCGTCCCAGCAGGGCCCGGAGGCGGGCGACGGGAAGCTGAGCCTCGAGGACCTTGACCTCGACGCTGGTCGTTGGGTCGAACCAAAACCGAACCCAGTGCTCGAAGGCCGGGACGTCCGTCGAGGAGGGCGTGTCGATCTCCACCGAGCCTACGGGAGTGAGGTCGAGCCGACGTGCGACCTCCGGGTGGATCACGCTGCGGCCTGAGCCGGTGTCGACGAGCGCATCGACCTCGATCGGCTCCGACCCGTGGCGGTCCTCGGACGAGGCTCGTCCCGAAACACTCTGGGGGAGTCCGACCCGGACCCTCAGCACGGGCCCTTCGTCACGCAGGCGAGGATTGGGGATCCGGTAGGTCGGCACGTCGCTGCTCCGGGTGTTCCTCGACGAACTTCCGGTAGGGCGCGTGGCTCATTAGGCGAAGGCTCGGCGTGGGTTGTCTACCTTTCCCCCGCCGGGAGATCGCGAAGTGCCGTGGTTCTACCGGGGTGCGTACTCCGGACGACGCACCACACCGTTCAGCGAGCCCACGAACTCTCCGCCTTCCACGATCCGCTGACCCGCATGGTAATGCTCCTGGGGGAACACCGCCGGGAAGCCTTCGAAGGCCGTCCAACCGCACGGCGCGTGGAGACGATCGGCCGTGAGGGTCTCGGTCTTCCGAAAGTCCACCACAAGGAGGTTACCGCGATGTCCTGCCGCGAGACGGCCGTGAGGAAGGCCCAGCCAGCGCGCCGGCCGCTCAGAAGCGGCGGCGATCAAGATGGGAAGGGACAGTTCCGAAGAGCGAACCTTCGCGAGAAGAAGCGGGAGCATCGTCTCGACGCCGGGTGCACCGCTCGGAGCCTCCGCAAACTCCCGTTGCTTTTGGTCGATCGCGTGGGGCGCGTGATCGCTCGCCAGGCACGGCACGCCTCCCTCTCGGAATCGCTCCCACAGTTCGGCGCGCAACGCCTCGGAGCGTAAGGGAGGGTTCGTCTTGCGCCGCGTGTCCGAACCTCGGTCCCCGGAGAGAAGAAGGTGATGAGGAGTGGCCTCGAACGAGTGGCCCTCGCGGCGAAGCCGTTCGATGCTTGCTCCGAGGCTAACGTGAGCGATGTGGAGCCGCAAGGCGGGCGGCGCCGGCAGAAGCTCGTTAAGGCCCGCCGTTTCCGCGGCCGGCGGTCGGGCCCGATCCCACGACGGTAGGTCGTGAGCTGGTGGCTCGTTCTGGAATTCGTTCGGGTCCTCCGCATGGACCGCGAGGGGCAACCCACTCGCCGCCACGCTCTCGAGAAGCGACGGAATCGAGGAGCGTGGCTCCGGTGCCGAGATCCCCGTGCTCGGG
>JBAUTP010000010.1:0-2603 GCA_049582265.1 Thermoplasmata archaeon | reverse complement strand
CTTCCTGGATGATCGATTTCATCGTTCGGATCCCCGTTGAATGTTTTGGACGAGCGTGACGCGTCCAGCCGACAAATCCCGAGAGTTCCTACTTAAACCTTGGTCTTTAGCGGCACTCTCTCTCAGCAGGAATGGCCGGTCTTGGTGAACAGAACGGTAGTGTTTGCGTGTCGCCCATCAGCTATCCCGTTAAGGAAGCGTCGCGTGTTCATCGACCGTGAGTTCGAACGACACGACGCACGCCCGATGGAGAGAATTCGCTCGGAGCCTCGTTCGGCTCGAGAACCAAAATTGGGATTTCTCGAGCGGCCTACGGGCGGCCGTCATCATCCTCATTCCCCTCGCCGTCGGAGTTTGGGGTCGCGTACCGCTGTACGGAGTCCTCGCGACGCTCGGAGCTCTCAACCTGCTCATGGTGACGGCTCCTAAGCCCGGCGTGACGAAGCTGCGGATCCTGGGACTCGCGTGCCTCACGAACGCGATCGCGTTCGCGGCGGGAACGCTCGTCGCAACACTTCCCGACCTCCTCGAAGCGCCGTTCGTCGTTATCGGCGTCGCGCTGGCGTTGCTTCTCGGCGCGGACCGTGACCGTGTCCAACTGGCCCTCATCACCGCCGTCCTCTTCGTGCTCGGGATCGGTTTGCCAGGGGCCAGCGCGAACGCTACTCCGATCCGTCTGGTCCTCGTTGCACTCGGTGGCGGATGGGCCCTCCTCGCCGTTCTCCTCACGCGGCGTCTCGCCCCCTGGAGCGGTCCCTCCTCGCTTCCGTCCGCGACGGATGCCGCAGCTGTCGCGAGTTCGGTCTCGAGACTCGAGCTCGTCGCCTATGAGATGCCGGTCGCCCTCGCCGTCGGAGCCGGCTTTCTTCTGGGTGTCGAACTCGGTCTGCCGAGGGACTTCTGGATCATGCTCACGGTGTTGGTCGCTCTTCGCCTCGATATCCTTTCTACGCTCGCGTACTCCACGATGCGGATCCTCGGGACCGTGGGTGGCGCGACCGTTGCGCTGGTCATTTCGATAGCCACGGCCAACGGGTGGCTCTTGGGCGTCGCGCTCGCGGTCGCAGTCACTCTCATGGCCGCCAGTCGGGCGGTCAATTACATCATCTTCGCCTTTACGCTCACGATCTTCGTGATACTCCTCCTCGACCTGGTGTTCGCAGGGGGTCCCTACTTCGCCGAGGTCCGCATCTTGGACACTGTCATTGGGGGCGGAATCGCATTGTTGACCGGGAGCCTACTTTGGTTGGCCACGAACGCGAGGACCCAGAAGCGGCGTATCGATCCTCGCCTCGCATCGACGAAGACATCCACGCTTTCGTCAACTCCCTGACGTGCGTGACGAGTTTCCACGAGGGCTGGCCGATGCATCGGCCCAACCGGTTCACCTGCCGGAACCGCCAAGTGCGAGTATGCGCCTGGGGGCGTGCATGCCCTACGTCGAGTACGATGAGGTTCAGGCGGTCTGCCCCGATTGCGGGCGGCCGTTCCGGTCGGAGGAGGCGCTCGACCAGCATCGGGAAGAAGTCCACGCACCGTCGGCCGAGACGGTCCCCGGCCCCACCTCGCCTGGTCCTCCTTTCTGCCCCGCATGTCGCCTACCCTTCGCGACAAGCCAAGACCTCGATCATCATCGGCGGTCGGCCCATCGCCCCGGAACCCGTCGGTAGATGGTCCGTTGGCGTTAAGGGACCATAGGCGTGAGTCAGGATAGATGCCGGCTGCGCCGACCCCGGATTGGGACCGTTGGCTGCTACGCTGGGACCGGCAACAAGTGCGCTACATTCCGTTCCGCGAAGCTCGATTCACGGCGATGTTCGATGCGATCGAGGGGACGCTGCCCAAGCGATTTCGGGCTCTCGACCTGGGATGTGGCCCCGGGTCGCTCAGCCTGCGCCTTCTCCGCCGCTTCCCTTCCGCTCAAGCGGTAGCGATCGATCACGACCCGGTCCTACTCGAGCTTGGACGTCGGGCTCTTCCCTCCTTCGAAGGACGCCTCACATGGGTCGACACGGACCTGAGGAGCCCAAACTGGCATGAGAGCCTCCCGCGGGGACGTTTCGATGCCGCCCTCTCCACGACCGCGCTCCATTGGCTGACGCCCCGTCAGCTCTCCGGGCTTTACCGGGGCCTCCATCAGCGGCTTCGACCTTGGGGCGTCTTTCTGAACGGCGACCATATGAACTACAACCAGCCCCCCTCTCGATTGGACCGGCTCGCCGATGACGTGCAACAGCTGGCCCGACGCCGCAGCGGCACAGCGCGAGAGGGAGAGCGTTGGTCCACGTGGTGGGCCCGCCTGGCCCGCGAGCCCGCCTTGAAGCCGCTCTTTCGTGAGCGCCGGCTGCGATACCCCGACGCCGACCACCACGACCATCCGGTATCGCTCGAGTACCACCAGGCCGCGCTCCGGCGCGCGGGTTTCCGCGAAAGCGGCGTTATCTGGTCGGAGTTTGGAGACCGAGTGCTCCTCGCGTTCGCCTGACGCCATTCCGAGGCGTATCACGGCATAGCGCTTATGGACCCGGCCACTCCTGGGTCCCCGTTGTGTCTGATTATTTTCGATCCATCAACGCGCTGGTAGACCGCGCCTATGAGGCAGC
>JBAUTP010000009.1:0-3906 GCA_049582265.1 Thermoplasmata archaeon | reverse complement strand
GGTGAGGAGTGCGCGCCGGGCGTTCCGAACGATGACGTCGTGGTCGAAGGCGAGGTTTCGGGCCTGCGCCAGCGGAATCCATGCCGCCTCCGCGGCGTCGTCACCCCCCCGGGGCGTCCCCCTTCGACCGAGGACCTGGAAGACCACGCTGGTCGTGGGGTGACGCGGGTCTCGGTCGGGCCCGGAATAGACGCCGAGGATCCGTACTGGACGCACCGCGAGCCCGGTTTCCTCCTTGACCTCCCGCACGACCGCCGATTCAACGGTCTCCCTATACTCGACGAACCCGCCGGGGAGTGCCCAGTGGCCCCGAAACGGAGGTCGACCTCGTCGCACGAGCAGGATACGGCCGTCGCGGAACCACACGGCATCGACGGCGAGCGACGGGCTAAGGTACCGACGCACGATCGGGGAAGCTCCGACCGCTGTTTAGAGCTTGGGAGGCACGCTCTCCTACGCAACGATTAAGGCGCCCGCCCGGCTGAGCCGCCCGCCCATGGCTATCGTACGTAGTCGAGCCCCGCTTCGTGTCAGTTTCGCCGGCGGAGGGACGGACGTCTCTCCGTATCCCGAGCAGAGAGGCGGGGCCGCGCTCAACTGTACGGTCGACAAGTACGCGTACGCGACCCTGGCCACCGGGGGGGCCGCGGATAGCGGGGTCCATGTGCACTCTCTCGACTACAACCTTCGCGCCGAGTACGGGCGCCCCGAGGACTTGGTCTACAATGGGGAGCTAGACCTCGTAAAGGCCGCCATCCGGGTGCTCCGACCCTACGCCGAGGCCGAGGGACACCGAGAGAACGTGGAGCTGTTCCTGCATTCGGATGCTCCGCCGGGGACCGGGTTGGGATCCTCCTCCACGATGGCCGTCGCGTTAGTGGGAGCGTTCCAGCGATTCCTTCGGCATCCGTGGACGTCGTACGAAGTGGCCGAGCTCGCCTACGAGATCGAGCGGGTCGAACTCGGCATCAAGGGCGGTCGGCAGGACCAGTACGCTGCCGCCTTCGGAGGGTTCAACTTCATGGAGTTCACGGGAACGCAGACGATCGTGAACCCCTTACGCATCGCTCCGGACGTGCTCAACGAGCTTGCCTACCGACTGCTTCTTTGCTACACGGGCACGAGCCACTACTCGAACGACATCATCGAGCGGCAACAGGCGAGCTACAACGAAGGCAAGCAGTCCACCGTCGATGCGTACGACGCGACGAAACAGCTCGCTATCGACATGAAGAACGAACTCTTGCGCGGGAACATCGACGAGATGGGCCGCCTCTTGGACGCGGGCTGGCAGCTCAAGAAGCAGTTCACCGAAGGGATATCGACCCCTCAGATCGACACATTCTACGATCGAGCCCGCGCCGCGGGGGCGCTCGGGGGGAAGCTGGTGGGCGCCGGAGGTGGAGGGTACATCCTCTTCTTCTGTGACTTCGCTCGCCGTTCGGAAGTCGCGAACGCCGTCCAGGACAGCGGCGGCCGGGTTGTCGACTTCCACTTCGAAGGGGACGGGCTCCAAACGTGGTCCGTTCGAGCGTGATCCCTCTCACGCTCAGTTTCATGTAAGCGGGCGTACCCTCGGAGCTCGTGGCGTTGGCGGCGCTCGCGACCTTCGTCGAACTCTTCCTCCTCTGCCTACTGATCCTTCCGCTGGGCACATCGGTCCTCTGGGCCGGGGAATGGCTCGCTCGACACCGTGTGGCGCTCTTCCCGCTCGAGCGGGCGCTCATCGCGTTCTATCTCGGGGGGGCGGTGTTCTTCGTTGTCGCCTCGCTGCCGATTCCGATCTTCGGCCTCACCCTCGTCATCGGGCTCATTCTCGTAGGTTTCGTTTCCTGCCTGTCGCTGTGGGTCGTGGGACGACCGCGCTCTCCACCCTCGAGGGGAAGACGCCTACCGACCGCTCCCTTCGTCCTGGTCGGTCTCGGTACGCTCGGGCTGCTGGCGTACTTCGTCCTTGTGATCGGCGGTAACCTCCTTCCCAATACCTACGATGGAAGCGTCCAGACGATCTTCGTCGTACTCCTTCTGCGAAATCACACGGTCCCTTCGACACTGTCTCCGTTTGCGGCCGCCGGGGTAGTGTATCCCCAGGGCACCGCCGTCTGGCTCGGCTTGCCTGTACTGTTGTTTTCCTGGCCCTCGGCGCTTAGCCCGGTCTTACTTCCGCCGCTGTTCCTTGCGCTCTCCGTCCCGGCCGCCTATTGCTGGGGGGCCCGCTGGAGCGGTGGTGAAGGCGGTCGTGGAACCGTCGGGGGACTCCTCTTCGCAGCCTTCTTCGGGTTGGTTGGCGCATGGCCGCGTCTCCTCGTTGGCGGCTCCTACGATTTCGTGTTCGCCGTCCCTCTGGCCATGGTCGTGATCGGAGGACTCCCCACCTGGCTCGCGCGGAAACCTCGGCCCTGGTCGGAAGTCCTTGCCCTTGGGGTCGTACTTGGGGTCGTCTCCTCCATGAGCGTGGCGGTGGGCGAGGCCCTTGTCGTGCTGCTCCTCTCGTTCCTCCTCCTCCTTCACCGCCCCTGGAGATCTGGAACCCTCACTGCATGGCTCGCTCGAGTGGCGGCCGCCGTAGGAGTGGGGTGCCTCTTCCTCGTTCGGAGCCTTGCCGGGATCCTGCTTTGGTTCTCGTACCCCGGGCACGTCCTCACGGAAACGGGGAGCCACCCGTTCGCTCCTCCCCCCGTGACGTCACCGTTGAGCTGGGGGGTTCTTCTCGGCCAGCTCGACCCCTTCGTCATATGGGACCCAAAAGTATCCCCGGCCCCGTTCCTGGACCTCGAACTCCTCCTCCTCTTACTAGGCGGTCTTGCGACCCTATGGGTTCTATGGGGGTCCCGTGCGGGTATCGTGCGCCGATGGATTCCTGATTCGCTCTGGAAGCCCACCGTGGCGGGGACGATGGCCCTCTTCGTTCTCACGGCCGTACTCGTCGTTTCCACGGCCTCCGGCAGCCCGGTGCAAGGGATCGGCGCGATCTCGTCCGTCATTGAGTCGTCGATCTTTCTGTTCATGTTCTACCAAGTGCTCGCGCTGATCCCTCTTTGTGCGGCTGCCTCGTACCTCGGCGGTTCTCGGACGACTCCCGCGTCGGACGTTGCTCGGTCCCCGCCGTCGCCCCCCGGTCAAGCAGAAACGTACCGTCACACGGTCCGGCCGCGACCCGACCGTCGTGTTATCACCCTGGCGCTTGCGATCCTCGTGGCGTTGCCGTTCGCGAGCGGACTCGTCGTTACGGTCGGTGCTTTGCCCGGGTACCTTCACACGGAGACCGTCAGCTTGGCCAACGTCTCCCAAGGCGACCTGGACGCGCTCGGGTGGGCCGGATCTCACCTTCCTGCCTGTTCATCCATTCTGATCGCACCGGGGTCGGCGGCGCAGTTCCTCCCAGCCTACGGCACGTTCAAGGTCGACTATCCCATGAATCCGGCTCCTAGGAACCTATCGTACTTCGTCGCGGTAACGAACCTTACCGACGGCTCGTACACGGCCATGACACGCTCTGCACTCCTCAATCTTGGGATCACCCAGGTCTTCGTGACGGCCGCTTCCACGAAGCTCAATCCCCCGTTCGAGCTACCTCCCATCGAGCATTCTTCGGACTTTTCTCCCTTGTTCACGAGCGGGGACGCGGGGGTGTTTGCTTTTCTCCCAGGACAGGCGCTGACCGGTTGTTCTTCCTAAAGGAGCGGCGGAATCCGCCATGAGGGCCGAACGCCTGGCGTAAAAGTGGTGGAGCGGCGGACCCCACGGTCCGCCCCTCACGGGAAGAGGTTCGTCTCCGGTCGGTGGGATCCTAGGGGTTCTGCGGTGGTACCGTGGAGGGTGTCCCCGACGGCGGTGTCGTTGTCGTGGTCGGTTGGGTGTTCGCAGTGGACTTCGGTTTTTTCGGTCGCGTGGCCAGATAGGCTC
>JBAUTP010000008.1:0-2505 GCA_049582265.1 Thermoplasmata archaeon | reverse complement strand
ACGGAATCCGATTGGAGGAGTGGCTCTCCTCCGGTCAGGCAGGCGTACCGAGTCCGATGACCTCGAACTTCGCGTAGGATGGAGGGGATCGAGCGGACGCGTCCGGCTCCGAAGGAATAGGTCGTGTCACACCAGGCGCATCGAAGATTGCATCGCGCCGTACGGATGAAGGACGTGCGAAGCCCGGCGAAGGGACCCTCTCCCTGGACCGAATGGAAGATCTCGATGACGTGCATCCCGTTCCCCCTTCGACCGGTCGCTAATGGCGCTTGCTCCGGCGCCGGCTTGGCCAAGTGTCCCTCAAATAGATAGGGGATTCTGCGAGCTCACCTATGGAGCGGACGCGCGACGGTCATTGGCAGGAGCGCTGGGCGCGTGCGGGGTTGGCGCACGCTGCAGCTCCTTCGACCGCGCCGAAGTTCTACGCGATCGTCGCCTATCCCGGCACGAGCGGGTTCCTTCATGTGGGCCACCTTCGGGGTCTGAGCCTCGCCGACACGCTGCACCGATTCCATCGGATGCTGGGGGATGCCGTGTTCTTTCCCACCGGTACCCACGCCTCGGGACTACCCGCGGTCACGTTCGCGCAGAAGGTGAAAGACCGAGACCCGGTCACCGTCGCGCAGCTGGAAGAGCACGAGGTGCCGCCGTCAACCTGGGAACGATTGGAGGACCCTGCCGAGGCAGCCCGGTTTCTTGGATTGACCTACCTTTCGGTGGAGCGTCAGCTCGGCTTCCTCATCGATGAACGCGCGTACGTAACGACGATCGATGACGATTACCAAGCGTTCATACGATGGCAGTTCCACCGTCTGAGCGACGCGGGAGCGCTGGTCCAGGCGCCCCATTACGCATCGGCCTGCCCCGTGTGTGGACCCGTCTCCGTCGACCCCTCCGAAACGGACCTGTCCAGCGGGGGAGATGCGGAGTGGATCACCTACTCCACCGTGCCGTTCCGGCTGGAGGATGGGAGGGTACTCCTGACGGCAACGCTGCGGCCCGAGACAATCTTTGGCGTCACGAACCTTTGGGTCAATCCGACGGTGCCCTTCACGGTTTGGCACCACGCGGACCAGGTCTTCCTCGTGAGCAAGTTGGCGGCTCACAGGCTGGTCGAACAGCACGGTGGACACGTCGGGCACGAGGTCCCGGTCAGCGAGGTGCTGACCCGGTCGGTGACCGTGCCGGTCACGGGGCGAAGGGTCCCGATCCTGACAAGCTCGCTCGTCGACCCGGACCGGGGTACCGGGGTCGTCATGTCCGTCCCGGCCCACGCGCCGGCGGACTGGTTAGCGCTCCAGGAACTCGCCGAAGCAGAACGCGCCGCGCTCGGTGACGTCCCCGAGATCGTGGTCGTGGTCGGGGAGTCGCTGACCACTCCGGGCGAGCGGGCACTCCTCGAGGGGGACGGGGGACCGGCCGCGCGGGCACTCCGGGCCACGGGGGCACGGTCCCTCGCCGACCAGGAGGCGCTCGATGAGGCCACCGAGCGGTTGTATCGACTCGAGTTCGTTCGCGGACGGATGCGCAGCGACATCCTGGGTGGTGTCCCCGTTGCCGAAGCGCGGACGCTCGTCGCGGAGCGCCTTCGCTCCGAGGGATCGAGCTTCGACCTCCAGGAGTTCTCCAAACCCGTCATCTGCCGTAACGGGCATGACGTCGTCATCCGACGGATCCCGGATCAGTGGTTCCTGCATTACGGCGACCCTGAGTGGAAGGCATCCACCGAAGCCCTGGTCGGTCGGATGTCGATCCGACCGCGCGAGTATCAGGCGGAGCTGCCCGGGATCCTCGATTGGTACCAGGACCGGCCCTGCACGCGTCGCGGACGTTGGTTGGGGACACCCTTCCCGCTTGACCCGACGTGGTTGATCGAACCGATCGCGGATTCTACGTTCTATCCCTCCTACTTCCCGATTCGCCCGTTCGTCGCTGACGGGCGCATACCGCTGGCGTCCCTCACCGACGAGTTCTTCGACTATGTTCTTCTCGGTCGGGGGGAGGGGGAACCCTCCCTCCCGCCGGAAACGCTCCGGGATGCCCGCCGTGCGTTCACGTACTGGTATCCGCTAGACGCGAACATCGGAGCGAAGGAACACAAGCGAGTCCATTTCCCGGTATTCCTGTTCACGCACGCCAAGCTCCTCCCTGCCGAGCTCCAGCCCCGCGGGATCTTCGTCCACTGGTGGGTCACCGGCCAGGCTCGCGCCAAGATCTCCAAGAAGGACGTCGCGAGCAAAGGGGGACGCATCCCGCCGCTGCGAGGGGCGTTGGAACGGTGGGGGGCGGACGGGTTACGCCTCTACATGGCGCAAGCCGCATCAACGGACCAGGACATCGAATGGGACTCCGACGTGGTCGATACCACAGCCGAACGCCTCCGCGACATCGAGCGTTTGGTGCGTCAACTCCTCGTCCAAGGTTCGGGGGGGACGCCGGAGCTCGAACGTTGGTTGGAATCCGAGATCCACCTGGTGGTTCGCGCGGCGCGCGAAGCCTTCCACG
>JBAUTP010000007.1:0-3591 GCA_049582265.1 Thermoplasmata archaeon | reverse complement strand
CCATGACCCCGAACGTCGGCCGTTCACGATCACGGGCGACGGCGTCCTGGTTGGGTAGTCTACATCCCTTGGAGGATCGAGGCGTAGACCTCGACGTGCCGTCGCACGACGTCGCTCCAGGAGAATCGCGACAGCGCGGTCGCACGCGCTGCTTCCCCGAGCGAGCGACGTACGTGGTCATCCTGAAGCTCGACCGCGCGTTGATGTAACCGACGCACGATCTCCTCGTCCGTCGCGTTCGAGGGGGCGAGAAATCCCGTCCGACCTTCCTCCACAACGGAGCCCAACGGCCCCGCGCCCAGGACGGGGAGGGCCGACGCGAACGCCTGAAGGACGACCCCGGGTAGGAGTTCGACCCGGCTCGGATGGATCAAGAGGTCCGCGCGAGCGAATTCCTCGATAAGCTGGGCATCCGTGAGCTCTCCCAGCAACTCGACGTTCTGCCCTGAAGCCCGGACCCGTTCCGCATAGGCTGGATCGGTGAGAGGTCCCGCGAGCCGTAACCGAAACTGGGTGTCCCGCAGCGCGGCCGCGGCGAGTTCCCAGCGTTTGATGCTGGCAACGATGCCTACACCGAGCGCACGCGATCCCGTGCGTTCCCGCCACCGGGGCTGGAATCGCTCCGCATCAACGCCGATCGGGATGACGGGCAAGCGATCGGGGGGGAGCGGGCCCACGCTCCGCCGTATCTCGGATGCGAGACGGTCGGTTAGCGCGATGGTCGTTCGAGCGTGGCGAACGGCCCGCTTTTCCAAATGGTAGCCCCAGCGTTGGGTAACGCCGCGACGCTCGAACCAGTGGCGTGAGTGAGTGGTGTAGACGAAGGGGATACGGGTCGCCGCGAGGGCCCGCGCAACGACGGGGGTGGACGCGTGAACGATGTCGTGCGGGATCGAACCGACCCGAGAAGGAACCGACCGGGCGAACGGGTACTCGTCCCGCATCCTTCCCCGACGAACCTCGTTGATGACCGTGGGTTCATGGCCGGCCCGACGTAGGGCCTCAGCAAACTCCGCGATCGTCCGCTCGACCCCTCCGTAGCCGGTGGGCGGGATGGGCTGGACACCCGTACCCACCAGAAGGACGCGCACACCTGCCCGACGGGGACTCCGCAGAAAACCGTTCGGGTCCTCGCCGGTCGTTAGCTCTAAGGAGTTCGATGGGCTGGGGCCCCCGTGGCCCACTGGCTGGTGAAAGAAGAGCCGACCCACTACAGTTTCTCCGACTTCCGTCGGGACGTCACGACGACCTGGTCGGGAGTCCATAATCCGCTGGCCCAGCGCCATCTCCGAGCCATGCGGCGGGACGATGATGGATTCTACTACCATACGGGGCAAGTGAAGGCCATCGTAGGCCAGTTCGAAGTCGCCGGGGCGCCCTTTCGAGATGCCGAAGACCCCCGGGACGCCTACGCAGTGCGCCTCAAGGCCGGTCGTCCTTTCCGAGGGCCCGTCACCCTGGCGACCCTGAAGCAGGACCCCCGCTTCCGTCAGTTCGACCTGGTGAGGAACTCTCGCCTCTCCGTCATGCCCGTCCCCGGTCCGTTTTGGAAGGCGATCCTGGCCCACGAGCCGTAGCGGTCCCTGTCCGTTACTCGGCCCGAAAGGCCCGGCGGAGCCGGGACGGGGTGATCTCACGACATCGAGGGTCGACGTAGACTCCCACCCGGATGATCGTGGGCGGTCGCCGGATGATGGAGTTCCATGGGTTGGCACCGCGGAACGGATGATGGGCTCCCTCCTCGTCGAGGACGGTCACAGCCCGCCAATCGTCATGCGGACGGGTTTCCAGCGCGAAGCCGGCGAGGTCGAGAAGGATCGAACCCCGAGCCACTCTCAGCCGGTCGGCGAGCCGGTCCTCGGTAGCCCTACGTTCCCGGGGATTCCGGGCGGTTCGACGCCAACGGGCAGTCGCTTGCGCCGGGAGATCCGTCCAGGCCAGCAGCCGCTTGAAGAGGCGGCGCTCTCGAAGGGCCTGGGCGATCTCGGCGGCGCGGTCCCCGCTACTTCTCAGTTCAGCGAGAAGGTCCCCGTCGGTGCGACCGAAAAGGGGTCGCGCGGAGTCGGGAAACGCGGGAAGCCGTTCCACGGCGCTTTGCGCCATGACCTCTGCCGACCGCACGGTCTTGTGGTAGTACACCGACGAGTACATCAGCGCCCGGCCCACCAGGAACCCCTCAAGCGCACTCCGACCCTTTTCGGCAAAGGCCAGGCGGTCGCCGTCGACCCGGACCGTTTCGATGATGCGCGCGGCGTCGATGGTTCCGTGGGCTACCCCGGTGTAGTGGGCGTCTCGCTGCAGGTAGTCGATCCGGTCCGCGTCGATCGCGCTATGGAGCATGCTGCGAAGAAGGGAACGGGAGCCGTCACGCAGCGGAGGGTCGATGAGGTCGGCCACCGCATGAGGATCGACGTGGTAGGACTCCAGCATCTCGGGGATTGAGAAAGGCAAGGGGGGCTCGTCCGACTTTCGCGTTTCTTCACCGAGGATTAACTGCCGTCCTCGCTTTTCATGACCGTAGCCCAGCACCTCGCGCATCGTCGGTTCCAACGTATGCGAGAAGGGCCCGTGACCCAGATCGTGAAGAAGCCCACCCGACGTCACGAGTTCGGTCTCGGTGGTTGAGAGGCCCAGTGCCGCGGCCATGGCCTGGGCCACCCAGTAGACCCCGAGGGAGTGCTCGAGCCTGGTGTGATTAGCGCCCGGGAACACCAGGTGGGCAAAGCCCGTTTGCCGGATACCCCACAGCCGTTGGAACGCGGGATGGCTGATGAGCTCCAGCGGAGCTCCACTCAACGTGATCTGTCCGTGGATCGGGTCAAAGATGGCCTTGCGTCGCATCGAGCGTCGTTGCGTCGTCCGGTCGCTCGGCTTCCTTGGTTGCCTACGCATGCGAAGGTTCGACCGAGGTGTCCAGAGTTATTTCAAGCGGCTGGGCTAAGCCGACCGATTTCCAACGGGGCCGACCGATGATGGGCCGATAGCGAACCGGAGGCAGCGTCCTTAGGCGGATTCCGAACGCTAGACGAAGAGAAGGACCGTCACGATCAAGAGAACGATCATGACCGCCGTCAGGATTTTCATCCACTGGAGCGTGCCCGCGGTGTTCTGCTCAATCCGGCGAAGGGTATCATCCGAATTGACCGACGCCGGGTACGGAGACAGTGGGGGAAGCGACATTACATCCCTCGGCTCGAGTCTCTCGTCCCGCGTTGATTAACTCTTTCCTAGAAGGGCAACGGGAGTCGGTCAAGCCCTCCGCGACGGAGTTGGCTGCCGCCAAAACAATCTATTTAATGCGAGGGCCACGTAAACGATGTCGCCGATGGCAGTGCCAAATGACTCCGCATCTCGCGGCCGAGCAACGGCCCCTGTTGACGAGGCGCACCGTTTGTGGGATGCCGCGCAGAGCATGGAGGCCCAGCGACCTCGCACGAGCTACGTCGAAGCACTCAAGGCGTACCTCGCGTACGTTGAGACGCACCGACGGGCCTTCGAGCTGGAAGGACGGGAAGTCGCGGAACGTCTCGATGAGACCGCGATGTCGTTCTACCGAATGTCCGAAGCCGACCTAGCCGTCCGGGCCGTCGA
>JBAUTP010000006.1:0-12820 GCA_049582265.1 Thermoplasmata archaeon | reverse complement strand
GCCAAGATGCGGCTGTTCGAGATCGAAGTGGATGGACGCGTCTTCGGTCGCTTGCGGGGCGATGGGATCATCCTCGCTACGCCGACGGGGTCGACATCGTATGCTCTCTCGTCGGGAGGTCCGATCGTCGACCCGACCGTCGAGGCCATCGTCATGACGTCGCTCGCCCCGTTCCAGGTGACCCAACGCGCGGTCCTTCTTGACCCGATGCGACTCATCGGCATTCGCTTGGTGGACCCGGACAAGGATGCCCTCGTCGTGGTGGACGGCCAGGACGAGGTACCCGCACCGGGGGGGTCGAGAGTTCTCGCCTACCGTTCGCCGCGCTACGCCGCGATCATTCGGTTCGAATCGCGTTTCTTCGAACGGATGCAGACCCACGGCATCCTCCCGTGGAGCGCTAAGGTCCCGCAAGGAGTGGACGATGCCGATCTTCCGCCCCCAGCGTAGGCGACCCGCGGGCTCCCCGCGCTTGGGGTCCACCCCCCAGGCGATCACGCGTCAGTGCCTGGACTCCGCCCTCGCATGCGGAAGGTCGGCGCTTCCCAACGAGTTCGGAGGGGTCCTTCGCGCCGATACTCCAGGGATTATCACGGACGTGCTCTTGCTGCCCGGCACCACGGCGGGGCGGCGGCACGCCAATTTCCAGCTCTACATGATGCCGATCGATTTTGGTGTCTCGGGGACCGTTCATTCCCATCCCTCCGGGGCTCTCTTCCCGTCGGAGGCCGACGTTCGTTTGTTCCGGCACTGGGGTCGGAGGCACGTCATCATCGGGACGCCGTTCGGTCCGGGGAGCTGGCGTGCGTACGACGGCAACGGACAGGAAGTGAGCCTCTCGGTCGTGGAGAACCTCGCCAGCGCGAGCTCGGGGAAGCCCCTCGAATCATATCGCCCGCGGGTCGTTCATCGGGGCCGGCAAGCCCTTCCGACGGATCGTGAAGCTCCGGGCGATGAGGCGTAGCGGTCGTCTATTCGCGCACGGGGATCGTTGGGATCGGTAGCCGATCTGGATATCGGTTGGGATCCTCGAGCTGTCGTGCGGGGGCGCGTGGCGCACTGTTGAGACCGTGGGCCTTCGCGATGATGTCCAAGAACCCCACGAAGCCGCGGAAGCCCGCGCGATAGAGCCGTGTGTGCTCGCCTTCCCAGTCAAAGAAGTCTTGGAGCAGTCGCTTGGACTGGCGTAGTCCGTGCGAGAGGGCCCGCTTGAGAAGTTCCTGCTGAACGGCCGACATTCGGTCGCGACGGAACCAATCCTTGGTTTTGAGGTGACCCAGAGGAACGAAGAACATCGGTACGAGGATGGCCTTGAAGTCCCACAGATTGTCGATGAGCTCGATCGTCTTGATCACGTCGTCCTCGGTCTCCTGGGGTAGACCCACGATGAACGTGCAGGCGGGGTAGACATGATTATCGTTCATGAGCCCCGCGGCTTGGACCACAAGCTCGGGCCACTGGGATGCTTTGAATGGGGCCACCTTCCCGGGCATCGCGGCGGTGATGATGCGCGGGCTGCCGGTCTCGATCCCGACCTCGAGGCCCCACCACTTCTGATGATCGTCGAGCAGGACCTCACCGCACTTCGACAGCAACTTCGGCTTGGTCATGAGCGACGCGACTGCGACATGGCTCCAGCCGACCTGTTCGTAGTAGCGCTTCGCTAGCTTGAGGAGCGGGATGAGTTTCTCCTCGCGCGGCATGACGTTGGGGCTGCCGTAAAAGTAGACGTCGTCGGAGTGCAACAGTCCCTTACGGATGCTGATCGCGGAGTTGATCTTGAGCTCCTTTTCGATCTTGTCAAGCCCGTACCAGCGGGTCGGACGTGTCGTAACCGAGCAGAACGAACACCCCCGGCAGCACCCGCGTCCGATCTCGATGAGCCCGTTCACGCTCGGGTACCGGATCTCGGAGATCTCCTCGACCTTCGGAGCGTCCTTCGGGGTCAGAATCACGTGCGGAGGGAGGAACTCGT
The DNA here is from genome assembly GCA_049582265.1 of Thermoplasmata archaeon. Classification (GTDB taxonomy): domain Archaea; phylum Thermoplasmatota; class Thermoplasmata; order Lutacidiplasmatales; family UBA184; genus Lutacidiplasma. The sequence continues at coordinate 10,845 of JBAUTP010000006.1, read as the reverse complement.
CGTTAAGGGCCTTCTTCACGATCTCGCGCACGAAGAGGTCCGCCTCGCCTTCAATGACGCAATCGACGCCCCCGATCGAGCTCACGAACTCGCCGATCCAGGGGACTTTCATCTGGGTCGCGGGGGAGATCTGCCAGGCGCAGGGACCCCCCGCGATGAGCTTCATGCCCTCTTCCCGCGCCTTCTGCACGTGAGGCTGTCGAAGCATCCGTTTGAAGTTGACCGAGTTGAGCGGCTCCTGGCGCATGACACCGGCGAACGTCGATGAGGGAGGATTCAGGCCGAAGTAGTCGTGGCCCGAGAACATCATCACCTTCGCCGTACCGGGCATGTAGAGATGGAGGTAGCCCGGGTGGATGATCCGGGCGTCGAATCCCGCGTCCATGAGCGAGGCCTCGATCTTTCGCATGCCATAGGGAGCTTCGCGAGGGTGACCCTCCTCATCGCACTGCATTTCCGGGAAGAACATCCGTTTGTACACGCGTTCCGGGAAAACGTAGGCTGGAGTCGTCGTTCCGAAGCCGAGGAACTCCTTGTGGTTGTGGTTGGACATCATCGTCCAATCGCAAGTAATGACAATTTCGGGCATGCTACCCCTACTCCCGAGAGAGTGGACTTCGCCAACATCCAAAAAGGTCCTTCTTCTTAGACCTTACTCCCGGTGGGGTAACCAGGGGGAAGGGGACTCCTACCCGAAGTCAGACTCGTCGTCGTCGTGTGGGATGAACCCGTCGATCGTCTCGCCGGACTCCTCCGCCGCCTCTTCGCCCTCGCCGCTTCGGAACGCAGGGTCACGGTGCATGAGATGGACCCGTACACATTCACGGTGGGCCGGGGCTCCGTTCCAGGAACTCGTTTCCTGGGGTTTGGTGAGGGGTTCCTTGCACAGGCAGCAGATCTCAGGAGGGGCGATGATCCACGCAATGCGTCGGGGCGGAGCCGTCATGTGGCGCCGGAATCGCACAGTGCGGAGACCTTTGTAGGTTTCTCCCTCCCGTTCGGTTCGGAGAAAGAAATCCCTCGTCGCAGGGAGCATCGCAAAGTCGATGACCTCGGCTGCGTTCGGGCCGCCGACCGGGGATGGACGACCTCGCGGAGATCCGCAAACGCCGGCTCGCACTGGGCATCCCTCTCGGAACCCTGGCGTCGGCCGTTGGCCGAAGCGATGCGACGCTCTCGCGCATTGAACGCGGTAAGATTCGGCCCACCTACGAATTGGCGCAACAGATCTTCCTCTATCTCGCGCAGCAGGAGGGCATCGTCGCTCCACCCTTGCGAGCTCGCGACCTCATGAACGAACAGCTCGTCAGCATCGAGGGAACGTCCCCGGTCGGCGAAGCGGCGTTCGCGATGGAGGAGGGGGGCTTTTCTCAGGTTCCGGTCGTCGAAGCCGGGCGGGTCACGGGCTCGCTGTCCGAGAACGCCGTCCTTCGGGCCTTGGCCCAACCTGCGGGACGACGGGCTCGGGTGCGCGATGTGCAGGAGGGAGCCTACCCTCAGGTCGAAGAGGATTTCCCGGCGGATCTGCTCGCGGGCTTGCTTTCGCATTACCCCGCGGTTCTCGTGACGCGACGCGGTGAGCTCAAGGGGATCATCACGAAGACCGACCTCATCCGCGGGCTCCGCGGCAATCCCCTGCGAAGACGGCCCGTCGGCTCGGAGGTCAAGGCGGGGACTGCGCCACGGCACCCCTGACCGCGGCCGTCACGAGTTCCATGGCGAGCAGCCCCATTCGATAGACAGCTTCCGGGGAGGCCGACGTCCCTCGGTTCGACTCTTGCGTACAGCTCGCGAACACGAGGTCTCCTTCGCCCGGGGTATTTGTGGGTTGGACCGACCGGGCGAGCGCCGCCTGCGCCATGACCGCCAGACGGAAAAGTTCGGGTCGAGAAAGCGGTTGGTCCACTACGAGGGCGGCCAGCGAAGTTCCGTGGTCGATCGATCGTGGGGCCCGAGCCAGCGACCTCCGAGAGCTGGGGGGCACGATCTTTCCGGCTCGGTCGCGCGACCCAGCAAGCCAACGGCCCGACTCTGGTTCCCGGATCGCCCCCACGGAGTTGAGAACGACGAGGACGCCTAGCGACCCCTGTCCGGGAAGGCTGCCCGCGCTGGACCCGACCCCGCCCCGCATCGCGTGGGCACGGCCGCGATACTTTCCGACCAAGGCTCCCGCTCCGGCTCCCACCGATCCCTGACGAACCGGGGCTCGGGTGGCGCTGCGGGCGGCCTCGTACCCGAGTGGGAGGTAGTCGGGTATCGGCCCCATCTTTTCGGGCAGGTCGAACAACGCCGCGCCGCTGACGGGGGCGATGGGGAAGCTGCTCCCGAACACGGTGTGACCTCGTCCCATCTCGAGGATTCGATTCCGGACTCCGCGCGCCGCATCCAGTCCATAGATGCTTCCCCCGGTGAAGAAGAGTCCCCACCGTCGGCCGAAGGTCGCTTCGACGGCCAAGGAACTCGTGTCGTACGTGCAGGAGGCACCACCCCGGACGTCGACCACCGTAGGGGCCGCTTCATCGAAAAGAAGTACGGTCACTCCGGTACGTTGATCGGGATCCTCGGCGTGCCCGACCGAGACCCCTCGCACCTGGGTCAACGTTGACGATGGACGCACGTACCCTCATGAGGCGACTCACGCTTTAGGACTGGGGGACCCGACGTTGACCCGTCCGGGCAGTATTCTTATCTCGGCACGCGCGTCCGGACGGCGCATGGCACGGTCGAACCGCCCCCGCACGGGCGGGCCTCCGAAGGGATTCCGCGTTGACCGTAAAGTCCCTCTCGGGCGGCATCCCCTCCTCGCGGTGTTTCCGGGGCTCGATTCCTTGGAGACCGCGATACGGCAGGAACCCGATGGGGCGAAACGAACGAAGCTCTACGACGAGACGTGCGTCCAAATCGTCGACCAGGAGGTCTGGATGTACGTTGCGCCGTTCGACGTCCCTCCTCGATTCCGCCGCCGCGCGTGGAAGCCCGTGGTTTCGCCCGGCAGCGACTGCATCGTCATCGGAGAAGAGCATCTCCGCGAGAGCGAGCCCCTGATCCTGTTCCTTGATATCTTTCACGAGCTCTGTCACGTGCAGCAACGCCAAGCCGGAGCTGAACTCTTCGGCGGAGCGGCGAGCTACGTTGACCGGCCCACCGAAGTGGAAGCCTACCTGTTCGTGGTCAATGAGGGACGGCACCTCGGAGTCTCGGACGAAGTGCTCCGGGAGTACCTTCGGGTCGAATGGATCGACGAAGTGGAGTATCAACGACTCCTCAAGACCATGGGCGTCTCGGCCGCGCCAGCCCCATCGAGTTCCTGAGCTTCCATACCGCCCCACGCGCAGGACGGGCGCGCCATCGCCCGCGCGCGTCATCGCTTCAGTACCACGTGAGAGCGGGGCATTCGTCCTCGCAGGTCGTGGTCGTAGGTTTCGGGCGCGACTCCTTCTCCCAGCTCCGTTTCGAGACCGGACGAGAGTTTATGGGCGGGGTCCCAACAGAACGGCGGGTACTAGGCCACGCGGGGGGGATCGGGTACGGACATCAAGAGCCGGGCCCCGATACGACCGTCCAGCAACGACCTGTGGTTCCTCGCGTACCTGCCGCTGGCGATCTCGGATGGGATCGCTACCCCCCTCATCCCTCTGCTGGCTCTCCAGCATTTTGGCGCGACCGCGTTCGCGGTGACCATCATCATCGCCGCGAGCGCGATGAGCCAGGTCCCCTTCACGATCCTTTGGGGGAACCTATCGGACCGCGTGGCTCATAGAAAGTACTTCCTGGTGGGCTCGTTCCTTGCGACCGGCGTCGCCATCATTTTCATCGCGATGGCGCACGACCTCATGACGTACTTTTGGCTCAATGTCGTTGAGGGACTCGCCTCCGCCGCGAGTGCGCCGATCGGCACGATGCTGCTCCTCGAGACGCGGCACAAACGTTGGTGGCCGCAAGACATCGGGCTCTTCGGCCTGATCTCGGGGATCGGCACGACCCTCGGGCTCGCGCTCGGCTTCCTCTGGCTGTTCGTGATCGGGCTCCATGAGCCGATCGTTGCCGTGATGACGGGGCTCCTGATCCTCTCCGGAGCGCTCGCGATCCTCTCGGCGGTCATCGCCCTCGCTTGGATCGAGGAGCCCGCGCATCGACTCGACCGGCGCTCGCTCGCCGATTTGCTGAATCTGCAACGAGGCGTGCTCGAACGGGTCCGGCATTTCCGAACGAGGATCCTGAACCTCATCGACCTCACGCGATCGAACCCAGAACCCCTCCCCGGTCGGGAACTGCTCTTTCTCGCGGCCCTCGGAGTCATGACCGTCGGCTTTGACATGTTCTATGGACCCTTTCCGGTGTTCCTCTGGAGGAGCGAAGGGATCTCCGACGCCGGCGTTTTCATCATCTACCTGGGTGCGAGCGCCGCCTCGACCGCTCTCTTCTTCCACTCCGGTCGGGCCGTCGAGGCGCATTCTCCTAAATTCGTGTTCTTGGAATCCTTGGGCGGACGCGTCGTGCTCATGTTGATGTTCATTTGGGGTCCCCTCTACACGCTCTTCGGGTACGGGAGCGCCGCGCTCGTCGGATGGGAGACGCTGCTCAATGCGCTCATGGGGGTCACGTGGGCGTTCATCAGCACCGCCAGCACGCTCTTCCTCGTCCGTCTCGTTGGGCGATCGAGCCGCGGTCGGGCGCTCGGACTCTACAACGCCGTGGCCGGCGCCGGGGCCCTCATCGGGACGCTGGTGGGCGGATGGCTGTTCGTGACCGTCGGAGTTCACGAGGCGTACCTCGCCGCGGCGATCACTGTGGTGGTCGGTGCGGCGTTGCTCGGCCCCATTCCCTATAGCGTGCTACCGTTCGCCCATCGCAAGCTACGGATGACCCATCTTCGCACAGTGCGGGGGGTCCAACCCGCTCTCGGCGCACGGCGTCACCGTTAAGAGAATCGGCTTTCCCCGTCGAAGGGAGCCGACGCCGTGGGAGAAACTCGAGGTCAACGTTGGCGACGGCGGCTCTACCACTACGGCCGTCATCCGTGGCGGTGGACGCGGTACCTCGTCGAGCATGAGGTCCTGCATCAGGAGGTCCGATTCGGCAATCATCCACGATTTCGAGATTGGAGCCCGATGTACCACCTGTGCCGAAGCGACCTCGCCCGGCTCTGTCGCGTTCGGCCCGAGGAGCTGGATCCTTACTTCGAGGAGCTCGCGCCGCTCCACGCCACGCTTGCCGACGAAGTGACGAACCTGCCTGCGGCCGGAGCGCTGTGGCAAGCTCCGCTCCTCTACATCTTGGTCCGGTCGTCGCGACCAAAGTGGCTCATCGAAACGGGGATCTCCTCCGGCTACAGCAGTCGATTCCTGCTCGAGGCCCTGGCTCGGAACGGGACGGGGCATCTCGATTCGATCGGTGTGGACGAGCTGGCGATCGGACGAACCCCCGAGGCCGTGGCCCGGACCATCGCTGGCCGACCCGTGGGTTGGTTGGTTCCGGAACGCCTGCACGACCGCTGGGGACGACACGTCGGAACGAGTCAGGAGATCCTGCCGAACCTGTTCGACGGTCGTGACGAATCCCTGGACGTTTTCCTTCACGACAGTGAACACATCTACGCGACGATGATATCCGAGTACGCGTCCGCGTTTCCGCACCTCACCAGCGACGGGTGGCTCCTCTCGCACGACATTCACAACTCGAGCGCCTGGAACGAGTTTCTCGCCCGGAATGGGCTCCGCGGCGACGCCGAACTGGACCACGACCTCGGGGCGGTACGTCGGGTCGCGACCGCCGGTTAGCGAAGACCTTCCCAGACCAGCGTCCGGATGAGGTATCCCAGGACGACGTTCGCAAAGAACATCTCGAGGTCGGGGGAGAGGTCACGGAGGGTGCAGGAACGGAATCCCACCTCTCCTTGTCCGAGCACCTCTCCGTCCCTCAAGACGGAGAACTTGCCGATCAGTTTCTCATGGATTGTGTAGACCAAACCGCCGTACTCGATCGTCATCGGACCGAACACCGAAGAGCGGCTCCTCCACTTCTGCTCCGAGATCTGTACCAAGATCTCGTCCTTCTTGATGTGATAGCTTACCGTCGAGTAGACCTCCGCCGGCTCACTCGACCGATGGGTCTCGTAGACCGTCGCGAACAAGGCGGCCACGCGTCGTGCGATCGCTCCCGAAGCGCTTACGACCGGTCGGCAGGTCCAGACCTCACCCCCCACGCGGAGATCGATCTTATTCTCGAGCACGCGCGCGATCGCTTGGATCATCCGGACGGCGCATCGGCGCCCCCGAGTTAAGGCCTTTATGAATGGACGGTGGGCCGACGCGTGAACGCGCCCGTCTGGAGACCGCCGGCGACAGAACGGGAGCTCGGGCTCGAGTTCTATCTCACGTCGACTCCTCCGGTCGAGGGCATTCTCAAGTCCACTCCGGAGGATTTCCGCGTCGAGGAGATCTCGGCCTATCCGCGGCCCACGGAGGACGGCCGGTTCGTCGTGCTCCGGGTTCGAAGCCGGAATTGGGAGCAACACGAGCTCGCGCAGAGGATCGCCCAACGTCTCGGGATCCCGGCGCATCAGCTTCGATGGGCAGGGACGAAGGACCGACGGGCGGTGGCCGAACGATTGTTCTCGTACCCCGGCGCGCTTCCGATCGCTGATCTCGGTCTACCGGATGTGGAGATCGTCGAAGCCTATCGTGCACGAGATACCCTGGTGTTGGGCCACCACTATGGGAACGCGTTCGACCTACGGATCGCCCCCATCGGGAAACGGATGGAATCCGGCACTGTCGCTGACGCGCTCCAGGAACTCCGCGCCGCCGGCGGATTTCCGAACTTCTTTGGACTCCAGCGATTTGGAGAAGTGCGCCCGATCACGCATGAGGTGGGACGGCACCTTGTTCGAGGCGACCCCGCCGCAGCGATCGAGAGCTATCTCGTGGACTGCCCTGGACCGGAGGGGAGCGCCGGGTATGCCGCCCGTAGGGCGTACGCTTTCCACCACGATGCCGCCCAGGGCTTACGCGAATTTCCCGCCGCCTTCCGATTCGAACGGCAGCTTCTGGACCACCTAGCTCGGGGGCAACCGCCGGATCGCACACTCCGAGCACTGGGGAGGGAATTGAGAATGCTCTTCGTCCACGCCTATCAGTCGTTCTTGTTCAACCGCTGGGTGAGTCAACGTCACGCCGAAGGTCTCTCCCTCACGGTCCCGGAGGAGGGGGACTACCTTCTTCGCGTGACCCGAGACGGCACAGTTCCGGGTGTCGATCCAGTGCACGTGGAGGGGGACAATCTCGAGGAATGTCGGGCCTGGGTCGGTCGAGGGCGTGCCCGACTCGCAGGACCGCTCGTTGGATCGGATACACCGGAAATGACGGGTCGCGGGGGTCGCCTCTTCGAAGGCCTGTTGACGCAGGAAGGTGTTGCTCGGGCGCAATTCACGTTGCCACGTTCGCCCGAGCTGGCGAGCCGCGGAACTTGGCGACCACTGTGGTGCCCCCTTCCTCCCATCGGCCTCGCGGAGGCTACGACCGGAGGTGGGGTTCGGCTGCGGTTCGCTCTTCCGAAAGGAACCTACGCGACCGTGTTGCTCCGCGAAGTCCTCAAGTCCGGCGCCGAATCGACCTCGTAGACCCGCTCGAAGGCAGCTTACAAATAGCTCTCTCGGGCGTCGGAGCCCCGCAGGGTTTGCGATGGTCATGGAATCTCCTCGCCCCTGGTCCATCTTTGGTGCGGGCCACCCACCGGCCTCCGCCGAAGGGCTGATCCCCACCGCACGCGTGCCTACGGGAGTTCCGGATTTTGACCCCATGAGCGGGGGCATCCCTGCTGGGTCGGTCGTGCTCCTGTTGGGCGAGGCCGGAGCGGGACACCAGGAGTTCGCCCTCACCTCGGCGGTTCACCTGATGTTGCACTACGATGACCCTGACGTCCACGACTTTTACCTTGGGGCAGCGCACGGCCCGTTCGTGTATCCCAGCAGCGTTGCGTACGTGAGCCTCACTCGATCGAGGGAACAGGTCCTGCGGGAGGTACAGGCAGCCTTCGACCCGCTCTATCGGCAGGTGCTGGAACGACACATTCGATTTCACGACCTGTCCGCGGAGTACTTCGCTGACTCCGTCGTTCCGGCGGAGTGGTCCGCCCTTCCCAACTCGTTGCTCACGCCATCTTCCTCTCCTCCACTTTCGACGACGGGCACCCTGCAGGGCCTCGCCGAGGCGGTCGAGGCGGATGGGGAGTCGAACCTCGTGGTCGTGGACTCGTTGACGGACCTCATCGTGCGACGCGGGATCGGGAAGGAAGAATTGCTTGCCTTCGTGAAGGGCCTTCGCCGTCGGGCGAAGAGCTGGAATGGCCTCGTCTATCTTCTTCTGTCTCGAGGAGTGACCGACACGGCCACCGAGCAAGCCTTGATCGACTCCGTGGATGGTGTCCTATCGTTCCTGTGGGTCAGTAGCCTGGCCACGTCGAGCCGCGAACGAGCCATGGTCATCGAGAAATTCATGTCGATCTTGGCTCGCGTACCGCACGAACGCCAAGGTCGGTTCCTCATTCGGGTCAACGTCCTGAGCGGGCTGGTGACGACGCAGTATGAACGCATCTAGTCCCGCCGTAAGCCGCGTCCCCACGGGCGTGGCCGGGCTCGATGAAATGCTCCAGGGCGGAGTGCCCGCGGGGCATGTCGTGCTGGTGACCGGTCTCCCGGGAACCGGGAAAACGTGCTTCGGGCTTCAGTTCCTGATGAGCGGTATCGCGCGAGGGGAGAAGGGAATCTTTCTTTCCTTAGAAGAGGACGAGCCCGCTCTTCTTCTGACGGCCCGGCAGTTCGGCTGGCCGATCGATGAGGCGATCCAATCCAAGGTCCTCACGATCGCTCGCCTGGATCCCCGCGATACGCGGCAGAACCTTCACCGGATCCAAAGTCAGCTCGCGAGCGAGCTCCTTCAGCTGGCACCCAAGCGTATCGTCGTCGATTCGGTCTCGCTCTTGAACATGCTGAGCGATGATGAGCCCAACCGGCGCGCCACGCTCTTCAATCTGGCTTCGGCGTGTCGCGCCGCAGGGGCCACAACGGTCATGACCGCCGAGGCGGACCCCCGGCATCCGGAGGTGACACGGGACGGCCTCTCAGAGTACGTAGCGGATGGGGTCGTGTTGCTCGGCTATGCGACGGCCGCGGACGGCCGCAGGGTCGGCCTCGAACTCCGGATCCTCAAGATGCGGCGAACCGCCCACGCGCGCAGCCGCCAGCCCTACAGTTTGGGCGCGACGGGGATCACGGTGGACGCCAAGGCGGTCGACCTCGGACGGGCGGTGTAAGTGCCACCGCTCGTTTGAAGAGGCCGCGTCGCCCGCGATTCGGGAGGCCGTGCGATGCGTTGGGTCGTCTACGTCGACATGGATGCCTTCTACGTCGCCTGCGAGCTTCGGGACCACCCCGAGCTGGTGGGCCAGAAAGTGATCGTCGGACCGAACCCACACGACGGACCCTCGCGGGGCGTCGTCCTCTCCGCGAGCTACGAAGCGCGGCGCGACGGGGTCCGCAGCGCGATGCCGGTGATGCAGGCCGACCGATTGTCCCCCGATGCGGTATGGATCGCCCCTCACATGGAAAAGTACGAACGCGTATCGCACGAGATCCGTGCGTTCTTGGCCCAACGCGCCACGCAGGTCCTTCCCCTCAGCATCGATGAGGCGGCGGTCTTCATCGATGTGGAGCAAGCTTCGGCAGCGGAGACGTGGGCGCGACGACTTCAGCAGGACCTGAAGGCCGAGCTGGCGCTCTCTGCATCGCTGGGGGTAGCGGTGTCTCGGGTCGTGGCCAAGATCGCGAGCGACCGAGAAAAACCGGGCGGACTGGTGGTCGTGCCTCCCGAGACGACGGCCACGTTTCTAGCGCCCCTCTCTGTACGTGTCGTGCCGGGCATCGGCCCCAAGACCGAGAAGGCGCTTGCCGAGCTCGGGGTTCGAACGATGAGCGATGTGAGCTCTTCGAACGTTGCCGGGTTACGTCGCGCGCTAGGCGGGTTTGCCGACGAGCTTCGCGACCTCGCACGGGGGATCGTCCACGAGCCCACGGAGATCGAAGCGCGGGATCCCGTTTCGCGGAGCACGGACCATACGTTCCCGTCCGACGTTCAGCGGATGGAGGACCTTGAGGTTGCACTCCATCAGATGGCGCGGGAACTATCCCAAGTGCTGGACCACGAACACCTCCGCTACCAGAACGTTACCGTCGGGCTCCGCTGGTCCGATTTCACTCGCACGCAACGTGGCCGAAGCCTTCCCGCCACGCAACGCGGGACGGCGGCGCTCGAGTCCGCGGCGGTCCGGATCCTGCGAGATGCGTGGGCCGAGGAACAACGGGGTCGGGGCCGACCCCTGCGCACCCTCTCGCTCCGAGTGAGTCGCCTATCCTCCGCCGCCGGAGGGAATCGTCCCCTGGAAAGCTTCGCGGCAGAGGAGGACCGGGGGGTTAACTAGCCAACCGAAGTGAGCCGCCCGTGGCACTGCCGCCCGGATTGCTCTCGGCGTGGGGACCCCTTGTGGCCTTCGGGATCCTCATCCTGATCGCGTTCGCCGCGGGCGTCATCGGTGTCATGCTCGGTATCGGAGGAGGTCTCATTCTGGTTCCTGCATTGTTCCTCCTGTTCAGCGTCGACATCCGTGTCGCGATCGCATCGAGCCTCCTTACGGTGGTCGCCACGTCGATTGCGGCGGCGGGGGCGAACGTGGAAAGCGGACTCACGAACCTTCGTCTCGGCATGTTCCTCGAGGGAGCTACGGTCGTGGGAGGGCTTGTCGGGGCCCTGTTCTCGATCGTCGTGCTCGTAGGCCACGAGGACGTTCTCG
>JBAUTP010000005.1:0-2495 GCA_049582265.1 Thermoplasmata archaeon | reverse complement strand
GATCACCACCCTTTCGTAAGGGGGCGCGAATCGAGACGTAAATGTCCCTGTTCTCCCACCAACGTCGAGGAGACGAATCGTGGGACCGAGTTCTAGGATTCGGCATAACTCCCTCAATTCGGACCGTCGCCCCCTTCTGCTGATTGCGTCTAGAATGATCTCCCGGACCCCAACCTTTTCATCGGCGGCTGAAGAGGAGACAGACTTCGGTTGATTCATAGGGACCTCTCAACTTAGGACGAGGAGTCCTCACAAGGTCATCGCTGCCCGTTGGCTCGATTGGCAGAGCCCGATGATTCTTACCCTTGGGGGGGAGCGGAACCTCGTGGCTTACAAGACGATGGGTTCAGTCATTGGAGCTAGCGAAGGATCGTGGGCCCAGCCGAGCCGACCGATGCGGCCAAGAACCGCTTGAGGTGCCCCGGTGTGAACCATTCGGCACCTACGAGCTGAGGGCCGTCGGGGCGGACGAGAACGGGATATCGGTCAGCTTCTAGGATCTTCTTGGGGACGCTGGCGACCTCCTCCACACTGCCCGCGGTATCGATCACTTCGACCTCGTAGCCAAATCGGCTAGCGAGCTCGAGGACCAGTTTGAGCGATTGAGCCTCCTCCATCGGAAGTTCCCTAACGAGCGGGTCGAGATTGGATTTCAGTTCAGTAGATCCTGGAGTGGCGAAGAGCCCGACCGGGGCGGAAAGTCCTCCCGATACCAGGGCATATGATCCTCCTGGCGGTCCCGCGTGACTCTGAACGTAGATCAGTAGGCGACCGCGGTACGGCGTCTTCACGTGCGGGCCATTCCCGCTTGGAAATATATGGAATTCCGAAATGGCATGGGCGTAGATCAGCCCCGGACCACCTCTCGTGACAGGTCTGAGGAACCGAGAAAGGGGGGCATCACGCGCGGAACCTCTGCCTGAGTGCCGCCGCACGGCCCAGCTTAGCGTTCAGAGGCCCATAGACTCAAGTAGACCCTGTTTGGTGCGCCACACATGCCAAGCTACTTCGGTCTCTGGTCAGCAAACCGTGCCATTCAGCCCCCGGTCGACCCGAACGTGGCCGTCCAGCAGTTCGAAGGGTTCCTAGCTCTCGTCAAGTCCCAGCTTCAAAGCGGTGCGCTGAAGGAAGTTCACGAGTTCGTCGAGGGAGGGCGTGGGTATTTCTTCACGGGGGATCACCCTGCCGAAAAGATCTACGAGGTGTTGGCTGCATGGTCACCTTGGGTTACGTTCGAGGTACATGAGACCGTAAAGTTCCCGAAGCCACTGGAAGTCGCAGTCGCCGTTTGGAAGCAACGCGCTGCGATGATGAAGTAGGAACTCCCAGAACCCGGCTGGCCATTCGAAGCAGTCTCGGCAATCGGGGATCCACTGCGACCGGCAGCGGTTTCAGGAACGCTTGGAAGCACAGGACTGGGGCGAAGGGGGGAATGGTGGCAAAGAGACCGCGACGTGTAGGTGTCGACTGGGTGGGCGAATGAAAAACTCTAAACATCACAGCCATCCTGGCGCGAAGGAATATTCCGACACGTCTCTTCGACGCGTGAATTGGACCGAGGATCATGACATGGTGCACCGGCTCTTTAGAGAATACCGTGCGTGGCTCGCAGATCACGCCGAACTCGCGGCCTCAACACCCTCGGTCGCGCACGACGGTCTCGCCCTGCTGGACCGCATAATTTCCGAGTTACCTGGAGTCTACGGCCCGCCTCGGGGCGACGTCATTCTGGCATTCAAGGACGAGGATCTGGTGGCTTGTGGTGCACTGCGAGAGTGGGAGCCGAAGGTCGGAGAGATCAAGAGGATCTACGTTCGGGCCGATCACCGAGGGCCGGGATTCGGGCCGATCCTGACTGGAGCTCTCCTCGACCGGGCGCGTGACCTCGACTTCGATAGAGTTCGTGTCGATACATTACCCACGATGTATGCCGCCATCCAATTTTACCAGGAGATGGGTTTCAAACCAATCGCCGCTTACTGGCCCCATCCAGCTGCCGGTGCACTTTTCTTTGAATGGAAAGCAGCGGAACACCGAGCATCCCGTTCCAGACCGGGCAGATCGAAATCGAAACGATCCGTGAAGTAGTTCGGCGCAAGAGCGTACCGGACGGCGTTCCTAATCGGGGGAAGAGCTTCTGGACCCTTGGTCGGCCGGGTGTAGTTTGGGTTGAACCCCGCCTGGCCGCCTCGACTTCGGGGGCGGAATCCCCACCGAATGCTCAGACTCACACCAGAGAGGGTGCCGAAGATGATTTGATGAATCATCCTCGATGGTTTAGGGGTGAGCAATCCCCGACTCGCCCGGAAGGAGCCCGAGTTGTTCCATTACCGCAACCCGGTCAGGCACACCCCAATGCTCGACGATTCGCGCACCTTTCATTCTGACGAAGTCAAAGACATCAATCGATATCGGTCAGTCCGTCGGGGGGCTTCCCATGAAAGGCCCTGACTGAGTTCCCGTTGCTCGACTCCTCAGCCAGACCCGATCTTCCA
>JBAUTP010000004.1:0-4829 GCA_049582265.1 Thermoplasmata archaeon | reverse complement strand
CTAAAGTCCCGTCTCACCGCTGACCTCAACGGGATCCCGGGCCCGGACGGAAAGCCCCTCGGGGTCCGAGTGCTCGACCCCCGCGAGATCTACGCTACCGTGCGCGGAGACCCGCCCGACCTGATGGTCTACTTCGATGAACTTCGTTGGAGGTCAGCGGGCACGCTGGGCCACCCGTCGAACTATCTGCGTGCCAATGACACGGGGCCCGACGACGCGGTCCACGGAGAAGAGGGCGTGCTCGTACTGTTCGACCCTCGCGTTTCGGACGGTCGTACGTTGCCGAGCCAATCGATCCTCGACGTGATGCCGACACTTCTCTCGATCCTGGGAGAGCCTATCCCCGGATATGTTCAGGGGAGGCCGATCGCCGGGGCTCGACCCCGCCAGCGGTCGGCGGAGGTTCCCTCCTCCGCTGGGCTCCGTGTGGCCTAGACGATCGGAGTCCGTCCGGAGGGCCGCGAGGGCGTGTTCGAGAGCGTCATTCGGTAGTGCACCGTCACCGGCGTCGTGTTGGGGCCCGACCCGAACCCCGCATTGGGAGGGACGGGGACCGAGGTCATTTGGGGCGAAAGCCGCGGTGGAGGAGACGGCCGGCGGTGGTCCTGGGGAGCGGGTCGGTCAAGACGTGACGCGGAGGCCTCCTGCGGCATTCCATCTCCCCACGCCGATTGGAATCGGAAGAGCTGGCTGCGGGCGAAGGCCTGGTCGTTCCCGATAACACCGACCTCAGGCCCCCGCGCGCCCGGATTCGCGAACCCTAGGAAGCGAATGGCCTGGGTGCCATCGATCGCGTAGAGGTGGAGGTAGAGCGGGACGTAGTTACGGACTTCGAGATTCTCGGGAGGGCTCCGGCCCGCGATCTGGCTTACGAACTTTCGGTCGACGGCATGGGTGTCCACCAAGAGATGGACCTTGACGCCGCGACGCACGGCGTCACCCAGTGCCATCGCGAGTTCGTGCCGCTGGGCCGCGGACAGGGGACGGATCCGAACGGCCGCATCAATGCTCACGTGAGCGCGGGCGATCGCCTCGACGACGCGTCGAAGGCTGGCATCTCGTCCGGCGATGACATCGACCGGGGTCTCCCATTGTCCGTTCGGCTTCTGACTGATCGCGCCAGAGCGGTTCATGGGGAGCGACTTTTCCGAGATCGGTGCTCCCACCCCGGACGGGAGAGGCGACTCCCAGAGCATGAGGATCCGACCCCAAAGCTCGCTTTCATCGTGAAGCAGGGCCGACAAGCGGTCCACGAGCTCCTTGACGGGGATCGGGGCAAAGGTTCGGGGCCATCGTTGGTCGCCCCGGATCACGCCCCGGGATTGAAGTCGCGCGAGCACGCGGTACCCGGTGGCTCGATCAAGTCCCGATTCTCGGATCGCATCCCGCGCGGTCGTGGGCCCTCGCGCCACGAGCGTAGCGAACAGTTTCGCTTCGCGTGTGGAAAGACCGCAGGCGATCAGGGTGTGGACCATTTCCGGAGTGTCCCGGAGCATCCCGGGGGTCACGGAGCTCTCCGCGGGACCCTCGCGGGCGGGTGGGTCAGTTGGCGGCGGTGCTCGCGGACTCCTGCTTCGGTCGCTGCGGTTTCCCAGAATCACGGCTTTCCCTCAGAGCGGCCGGGCTCTGAGGAGGTCGGCAGGAACCGCGGTGCAGTTCCGAGGACGTTCGACGCCGCGCGTCGGCGTTCGCCGACGGTCGCCTCGCACGCCCCTTTTCTGTCGTCCTTGCCGCCCGGTCGCATACGCGCCAATACGCACGATTACGTATTAATACGTTCGGCCGCCGGGTCGCCGAATGTCTCGCCCAGCGGTTGAATCCTGAGACGGCGCAGAGGGCCCGGGGGGGGTGCCGTTACTCGTGGCGGGCACGCCGGCCCGTGAACCATCCGACCGCTCCAAAGCTCGTCACGGCGACCAGGACCACGATCCCCAGGATGAGGGTGCTCGAGTTGGAAGTCCCTGTGGAATTCATGGCGACGGGAACCGCAAGTCCGACGACCGGCTGCCCCAGGACCGTGATGTTCACCTCGCTGGGCACGAACCCCGCGGCCTGGACGTTGAACTGATACGTTCCGTTCGGGAGGGTGAGCACGAACGAGCCGTTGGACGACGAAACGGTGGTCATGCTGTACTGCGCGCTCACGGCTTCGATCGACGCGTTGGCGACCGGCGTCCCATTGTTGTCGGACACGACGACGCCGAGAACCGGGAATTCGACCGGATGGGGCCGGATCAACGCGAAGTAGAGTCCGCTCACGTTCACCCCGCTGACCGTCACGGTCACCGTCTGAGTCTCGAACCCCTGGGCGCCCGCCGAGACTAGGTAGGTGCCGTTCGGGAGGGGGAGGTCAAACGCGCCGGTCGAATTCGTCAGCGTCTCGAGGGACTCGTTCGTCGTGTTGGCATACGTGAACGCGCCAGCGAGCGGAGTGAGGGCGACGGCAGCGACGACGGTTCCATTGACCGAATACGTAGGAGGTGGCAGCAGGGCGAGGCTAAAGTTGAGGAACGTTACGTTGGTATCATTGATCGAAATATTGCGCTCGTCCGGCACGAACCCCGTGGCGGCGACGCTGACCTGGTACTCTCCCGCCGGAAGAGCTACGGTGTAGTTCCCCCCGACGGAGGTTCCCGCCGAGTAAGAGCCGTTCGTGGTGTTCGCGAACACGGCGGCGCCGGCGACCGGAAGGCCCGAGGCCGATGCGTTCACGAGGCCGGTCAATTCCCAAAGACCGGTGGCCTCGGTGAGCGAAATCACGAGGCTCGGGATACCCGCTCCGCTCACCCGCACCGTTGTGTTGAAGGGCAAATAGGCGGTAGCCACAGCGGCGACCGAGTAGGTTCCGTTCGCGAGGTCGAACGAGAATCGGCCGGAGGCGTTTGTGAGTGTCGCCAGGTAGCCGTTCGTGGTATTGGCGTAGACCGTCGCGTTGTCGACGGCCGTTTGCAACGTGCCGTCGATGACTGTACCGGATACCACATAGGTCTGGTTAGGGACCGGCATGAGAGTGACGTTCACCCCGGTCAGGTTCCGATCATTAATGGTGACCCCCCTCTCCTTCCCCAAGAAGCCGGAGGCCGTCGCGTGGAGGGCATATGTCCCGTTGGGGAGCTCCACCGTGTACGCGCCCGCCGCGCTGGTCGTCGCGTGGGCCGAGCCGTCGGACCCCGAGACCTCCACGAGTGCTCCCGCCAGTCCTACTCCGTTCGCGAGGACGCTTCCGCTTACCCGGTAGATGTCGGCTCCCACGGACGAAAGCACAACGTCGATACCACTGAGAGTGTGTCCCACCACCGTGAGGTTCTTTTCTCCCTCCACATAGCCGGAGGCGCTCGCACGGAGCGAGTAGGTTCCGTTCGGGAGATTGACGGAGTAGCTTCCCCCGCTCCCCGTCGTCGTGCTGGCGGAGTGCGATGTGCCGGTCAGGTCAACGGTCGCTCCTGAGATGCCTTTTCCGTCGGTCGCAAGGATGACTCCGCTGACGGAGTACGCGCGTTGTCCCACCGAGGTGAGGGTGACATCGATGCCGGTCAGGTCACTTCCCGCCACCGTGACGCCCCTCGATCCACTCGTGAATCCGGGGGCGCTCGCGTGCAAAGTGTACGTTCCGTTCTGGAGCTTCACGGAGTAGGTCCCGCTCGATCCGGTCGTCGCGCCCGCGGACCCTTGGGAGCCCGAGACATTGACCGCGACGCCCGCGATGCCTTTCCCCGCCGAGTTGGTGACCTCTCCGCTGACCGCGTAGGTCGGGGCCCGGGTCGGGCTCAGGGAGAGGTCGATGCCATTGAGGTCACTACCCGATACCGTAACGCCACGCGAACCGCTCACGAATCCGGAGGCGCTCGCATCTAACGTGTAGGTGCCGTTCGGGAGTTTCGCTTGGTAGGACCCCGAGGCGCCGGTGACGACGTTATCTGAGCCTTGACTTCCGGTAATGCTCACGGAAGCGCCTGCGACCCCGCCGCCATCGGTGGACGCGATGGTTCCGTTCACGGTGAAGTCGCTCGGGGGCGGGTTCGCGAAATTGAACATGGATTTCATCGCGGTGAACGAGCCCGTGCAGTCCTCCTTCCCCGTCGAGGGCAGACCGAGGAGCCATTCTTGTGTGCAAAGGACGTTCCAATCCGTGGCGTCGGAACTGTAGACGCCTTGGCCGAGGGTGTACGGGGAAACCACCGCGAGGTAGACGTGACCTCCACAGCCCTCCGGGGACGACTCGCATCCCGACGCCTGCTCGAGGGCGGAATACGAGGACGTATCGGGAGTAGCCGGGCAACCGGTCCCTCCATCGCACGCTTCGTCGTAGTGAATGAACACGGCCGTCGACGAGAACCACGGGGCGGCGATGACCTTGGGCAAGAACTTGTTGAGCCACGCGTCGGCGCCCGCGACGCCCGTATCGTGACCATCGTTGTCCATGTTCGGTGAGATCCACGTGTAGCTTGCGGGAGTCGACGAGAAGGGGAAATCCGAGACCAGGTTGCCAACGGCAATGTCATGACTGCTGCACTGGCCCGAAATGTCAGAATAGTAGATGAACGGGTTGTGATGGGGCTGGTAGAGCCCGCTTCCGGACTTGTAGCAGTTGGACGGCATCCCCTCAAAGTAGGCGTTCCATGTTCGCCCGTCCCCCGCGGCAAGGTCGGCGAGGTTCTCGTCGCTGTACGAGTTCACCGCGTCGGACCCGCATTGGAGGGTCGTGCCGCTGGTCACGCCGAGGTAGTTCGGGGCCGAAGGATGGCATATCGCGTAGACCTCCGATGCCCCTGCGTAGGTGGAGTAGATCGATTTTTCGTACGGCCCCCCGCTCAACACCTGGGAAAGGC
>JBAUTP010000003.1:0-2166 GCA_049582265.1 Thermoplasmata archaeon | reverse complement strand
GACGAATTCCGTCTTCCGAGGGAAGTTGCTGGTCCGGTCCGAGCTGATGAAGGGCCATGGTCCCGCCGCCCCTCGATGTCCGTACCCGTACGTAGATCGGACGACGGTTCCGCTGCATCTTTTCGATGACACGGAACCCCAGCTGACCGCCGTAAAATCGCAGGGAGGCTCGGACGTCGCGAGAGTAAACCATCACGTGGTTGAAGCTCACTTCTATCGCGTGACCGTGGGACGCGCCTACGCGGCTCGGCATGGCAGCCCCGCATCGCCAGCCGAAGAGATACGGTTTCGGGTTTTGCGGGGGTTCGTTTGCCCTACGGATCGACTGATTCTGGTCACCGAGGGACCGTCCGACCCCCCGCCCCCGTCCCCGGCTCCGGCACGCGTAGCGTAACTCGAATCCCGTCCGCCAAATCGAGGACCAGGGCAGTGAGCGGGACGAGCGGCAGGCCCTCCGCGAGTGGGGGAAGCGTGCCAATCGCGAGGCTTCCACCTGCCGCGGCTGCGATGATGAGGCAAACCAGCGCTACGATGACTCGGGTCAGCGGGCGAGGGTCGCGCGTTTGGAGACGGACCGCCGGCCAAAGAGCGAGGACCAGCAGGACGAGGAGAATCAAGCCCGCGAGCTCATGCCAGCCGACACCGGATTCGAGGGCGCCGACGAAGAGGGCGATGAAGGCGGTGGCCACTCCCAGCGTCACCCCCAAAACGATGGCAAGTCGCCGACGTATCCTTCGTTCGGTCAGACTCATCCGCGTCGAGAGCTCCGAAAGCAAGGTCACGGACCCGGTTCCCGATCAGTACCCGTAGGATTCAAGGCTCGAGAGCGTATTTCCGTGTCGCATCGCGAGCGGCCGTCTCATCGAGTGAGAATGGACGAAGCCCGGCACTCGCTCGACCAACCGTATGGCCCTCGGGCCGATAAGACAAAAGTTACTGGGTCGAGCGCCGTCGGGCTCGCCGTGACTCGGTCCCTTGAGAGGCTCTTTTGGGGCCGGTACGTCGTGCTGCTTCGAGGGCCCCCATCAGTTCCTCAACGTCGTACGACCCGTCGTGCCGGACATCATTGATGTAGAAGGTAGGAGTTCCATTCACTCCGCTTCGCACCCCGCTCGAAAAGTCCTCCTGCACGCGTTCCGCAATAACAGAGCGATGCATCTCCTTCTCGAATTTCACTTTCTCGATTCCGAGCTGTTCGGCATACCGTACGAGATCGGCCTCCGTCAGTGCATCCTGGTGCTCGTAGAGAGTGTCATGCATCTCCCAGAACGAACCCAGGGTCCCTGCCGCCTCCGCTGCGATAGCGGCGAGTGTCGCGTGGGGATGGCTGTTCGCGAGAGGGAAGTTGCGAAACACGAATCGCAACTCGGACCGCATTCTCTTTTGGATTTCCTTCACGATAGGGTACGCTTCTCCGCAGTAGGGGCACTCGTAGTCCCCGTACTCAACGAGCGTCACCGTCGCGCCGGGGACGCCCTGAATGTGATCGCGGGACCCGACTGGCACTACGAGCCGGGGTGGCTCGTCGGCGGCGTTCATGGGGGTACCTTCCTCCGGGAGAGACCTTCCAGAGCAGATAAGATTCCGTCGGCGCCCGGATTAATTCCAGTGGGCGAAAGAAAGCTCCAGCGAATGACTCCCGTTCCGTCGATCACGAAGAGAGCACGGGCGCTTTCTCCCTCTCGTTCATGGAACGCACCGTAGGCCCTTGACACTTGGCCCTTGGGTTCAAAGTCCGCGAGCAGGGGAAAATGAAGCTTCCGGTCGCGGGCGAAGGCCGAATGGCACCACACCCCATCGACCGAGATTCCGAGGATCTCGGCATCGTGCCGCTGAAACTCAGGCAGCACTTCGTTGTAGAGTGCCATTTGATCGGAGCAAACGGGACTCCAGTCCGCAGGATAAAACGCCAAGATGACGGGATGACCGCGGAGCTCCTTCAGGGAAACTTTCTGGTCCGGGGTGCAGGGAAGGACGAAGTGAGGGGCCGGCGTGCCGGCCGGGAGCAGTCCGGGCATCCGGTTGCTCGAGAGAGCCTTGGGTGTCTTCACGGAGCACCGAACCTCGGCATCCTCCAGGTCAGAGATAACGGTTCTGCGAAGCGCACCGGCCTTCTCTAAGGCGCCTGTGGAAAACTCTTTTCTTCTTCTGCGAAGGAGCAGCGAC
>JBAUTP010000002.1:0-6468 GCA_049582265.1 Thermoplasmata archaeon | reverse complement strand
GCAGTAGAGGCGACAATTGGGTCCGGAACCGGCAGTCCCCCATACGGGCCTGCCTGTCTGTTCAATGGCGCCGGAGGCTCGACCTGCATTTCAGGGCCCGGACCGACGTGGTCTTTCAATCTCACTTACGACACTCCAGGGGGCTACTCCGCGACTGTTGCGGTCGCGGATTCTGCCGGCGCCAACTCATCGGTTCCGATACCGGTGAACATCGTTGCCTCCCCCCTGCTTTCGAACATCACGTCCAATCGCTCCACGACTTACGTCGACGATTCAGTTCAGTTGAGTAGCAACATCACGGGGGGGTTCGCTCCCTACTTCGTTGAGTGGAACGGGTCATGGGTCTCCGACCCCCTTTCGGCGGGCCCGGTGTCGAGCGCCGGGCTTCTCACGGTCAGCTTCGCTCCCCCGACCATCGGTACCGTGACGGTTCTCTTGACCGTCACGGACGCACTCGGCACTCGGACCACGATAACGCTCGATCTCAATGTAGTGGCGGGACCGGCCGTCCGGCTGGGGTTTGCCGGCAATGTATCGCAGCTGGAGGGTTCGGCGGGGCAAGGGGTCGATGTTTCTTGGATCGCGCTCGATGAGAACGGACACCCCGTATCCACATTCGCGGCCGCACTGACCCTCGTCCTCGGGTCAGCCCCGGCTGAGACCGGCCTCATCGTCGCCCTTGCCACATCGGGACCGATCGCGCCTACGACCGGGATGGCCTACAACATATCGGCGTCTGCGTGGGTCGACGGATACCTCAATCTCACGATCACCGCGGATCGAGCGGGAGCGTATGTCTTCGAAGTGCCGGGCTCCGTACAGCCTCCGGGGGGGAACTTCAGTGTCCGGGTCACGGCGAACACCGCTGAGCTCGCGACCTTCGGAAAACCCTCGGCATCGTTCGACCTTCACGGGATCAACTCGAGCTTGTACTCAATTTCGGACCGATATGGCAACCCTCTCACCACGGGCACGGTTACGGTACGAACCGTGGTGTCCGGAATCGCGACAGAGTCCTCCGTACCCATCGAGTTCGGAAACGACAGCTCGTTCGTCTGGGTCAACTACACGATCCCGCAGGTCGCCGGAGGAACGCTCTACGTCCTTGGCCCCAACAACGTGACCCTTCTCGGCCCCGTCCCGATGCAAAGCGTCTCCCCAACGACATCGAAGCTGACGGGCACCGGGTATGACATCGTTACTGCCGTGGCGCTTCTACTCGTCGTTTCCGCTGCTGCCCTTGGCCTCGCCACGTGGTCCTGGAGCCACCGACGCCCTTCCACGAGTGCTCCTGCCATCGTGCCGGTGCTCAGTCCCGAGGCCCAGATGCGGCGCTGGGCCGAGGGTCGGTTCCAGTTGCTCAATCTCGCTCTCGACCAGGGCACGTTCACGATCGCCGAAGTGGAGCGCCTTTGGGACGGGAAGCCCCCCCTTCCCTCGGAGATCGATGAGTGGGTCGCCGCGATGGTCTCGGAAGGGCTGCTCACGGCCGACGTGGGGCCGGACGGAAGGACACGGTTCGCCCCGACCGACCTTGCTCGTGAGCCCGAGACCGAGGCTCGATTGGCTGTCGATATCGACCCGGCGGCCCTTGATGCCGCGCTCGCGCGACGGGAAGGGGACGCTTCGGAGAAGGACTCCTAGGTCAGGGATCCCGTCCCACGAGGTCGTAGAAACGGTAGGCGGCCTCGCCCGCACCGAAGCAGTACTGGACCGTCGTGAACCCGCTCTTGAGCTCGGCCGCCGCGTCCGCGATCTCCTGCGGAGACCGACCCTGGTGGAGGAGTCCCTCAAAGAGGTCGGCGATGCGTGCCATCTCACGTTCCTTCATCCCGATGCGCGTCACTTCAGGTGTTCCCAAACGCACTCCTTCGGGGTGCTTCGGACTCCGGTCGCCGGGAAGGAGGTTCTTGTTCGTGATCACGCCCGCCGCCGCGAGACGTTGCGACACCTCGGCGCCGCCTCCTTCGCGCGTCACGCGGACCGCGATCGTATGCGAGCGAGTGAACCCGAGGTTCGGGGCGAGAACGTCGAACCCTCGCTCATGGAGGGCTTGCGCGAGAGCCTGGGCGTTCTTGACCGTCTGACGGGCGTACTCCCGACCAAATTCGAGATGCTCGGCGAGGCTCACCGCCAACGCCGCCATCGTGTGGAGGTGGTGGTTGCTCGTGACGCCCGGGAACGCTCCCGATTGCAGGCGCTTCGCGACCTCGGCCTCCTTGGGCTCGCCCAAGAGGATCCCATGCTGGGGCCCGGGAAGCGTCTTGTGCGTCGATCCGGAGATCACCTCGCACCCCTCGCGCAGCGGGTCCTGGAACTCGCCCCCCGCGATGAGGCCGAGAACGTGGGCGGCATCGTACCACCCGCGGGCGCCAATATCTTCGAGCGTGGGGCGGAGTTCGTCGATGGGCATCGGGAACAGGAAGAGGGAGAGCCCGAAGAGGCAGAGCTTGGGCCGAACGGCCCGCAAGATCTCACGCGTTCGGGGGACATCGATCGTCATCCTCTCGGGGTCCCAGGCGTAGTAGACGGGCTTCACCCCGCGCAGACCGAATGCTCCGAACCCGGCGCTCGAGATGTGAGCGCCGTCCGCGAGACGGGAGGTGCCGACGAGGTCGCCTGGGTCGGCGAGGGCTTTCAGCACCGCCAGGTTCGCGACGGTGCCGGAGATCGGACGTACGTCCGCGAAGGAACACCGGAAGAGCCGTCGCGCCAGTTCGAGGCAGAGGTTCTCGACCTCGTCGACCTGTTCGTTCCCCTCATAGTATCGGTCCCCGGGGAGACCCTCCGCATACCGAGAATGAAAATCACTGATGAGGAGTTCCTTCGCGTAGGGGCTGAGGAGATTCTCGCTCGCGATGAGCGGGATCGCACGCTCGAACCGTGCCGAGTGCCGTTTCACCGCGTCCCGGATGGCACGCACGGCGCCCACCCAATCGTTGTCCTCCCGATCGGGTCCGGGGGCCGATTCACGGGGTGAGACCCCCACCCCACCCTTTCCAGTGGAACTCATGGATGGATGCCGCTCACGAACGCAGGCGCGCGCACCCGCATGCGAGGATATTATGACGTTGGTGAATGCGGAACCGAATGGCCACTCCTCATGGCCCGCTCGTACCTTTCGCCCACCGGGATACCTTCCGTGTCACCTACCACGACCTTGACGTCCTCAACCACCTCAATCACGCAACGTACTTCGTCTACATGGAAACACTTCGCTGTCGATACTACCTTACCACCGTAGGAAATCTTGATCCACAGAAGTTGGACATCATCATCGCAGAAGCATCCTGCCGTTACCTCGCTCCCGCAACGTACGATACCGAGATGATCGGAGAAATCGCCCCCGCTCGCCCGCTGGGAACGACGAGCTTCGCACTACTGTACCGGTTCCGGGACGAAGAAGCGAAGACGATCTATGCTCGAGGTCGGACGGTTGTCGTATCCTATGACTACGCGCGAGGCACAAAGAAACCAATCGCCCCCGACCGCCGCGCCATGCTGGAACGAGACGCCGTGGACGCATCGCTGGAGGGGTGGTAACGGACCTTGGGCAGAAGGGTTTCCAGTGGAAATAGGGGGGTGGGGGTGTAGCGAGCGGTGAGGGCATGCTAGGCCGGCAGGTTGGCCGTTCGAAGTGACGCGCCGTAGTTCCCAAACCGCGCCTCAGCCCCGTCATCCCATCAGCGTCGACGGGTCACGGTAAGGCTGCTCCCGTCAGGACCTAACCCGGTTCCCGTGATGGATAACCGCTAGAGCGCTCCTCCGAGCGCCCGTCGCGATGCCCGCGGCCCAATGGAACAGAGCGTCTACGGCTCGGCATGGGACGGCTCACCCCTTCGAACGTCGCGCCTGCCTGTCACCCCCGCTAAGGACGATTTCGGTGTACAAGGGGACGCCCAACCCCCCGGTCGAGCCTAGCGAACGCACGACGGCGGGTCCCTATTTAACCTGAGCCAAACGCGACCTCGGAACGGAGGGAGCGGACACGGAAGAAGTGACGGAAACCTAGCGGATCTTGTCGAGCGAGAAGGAACCCAGGTTGAACGCCTTCTTACTGAAGGTGTAGCCGATCCAGGCGCGCGATTGGACGTCCGTGACCCCGCGGATCGAAAGGAAGGTCTTGAGCTGCTCGACTTTGAGGTTGATGGAACCATCCATAAGGTGCTCCAGGGTCTGGAGGTCCGACTCCGAGTGCATCCCGGTCTCGAGGAGGTAGTAGCTCGCGGCCGAGTCGAGCCGGCGACGGCCCGCGAACGGCTGGAGGAATCGGAGCGTCTGGGACGTGTCGAGGTACGCCGTGATCGTGGAGACGGATTCAAAGACGAGACGATAGGTGGGAGCGTGTTCCTTGAACTCGTTGGAGTAGCTGTTCACCGTGGCGAGGACCTGGTCGAGAGCTCCTTTGTCGGAAGGGGAAAGGAGTCGGACGCCCGGCTCGGCCTGAGTGACCCCGAGGCTCCGCGAGTAGAGGTCCACATAGCGGACCATGCCTTGCTGCTCATACGTGGGATAGTTCGGAACGAGCTGGGTCATCTCTTCGCGGATCTGGTGATAGGTCTTGTCCGTCACGACCCAAAGGCCGGGGATTCCCTGCTTGAGGCCCTCCGCGACGAACAGCCGCGCCAAGAGCTCCTTTCCGACGTGCGCGGGTCCGTTCACGAGGATCTGGCAGCCCGTGGGAAGACCGCCATACACGAGGTCGTCGAGCCGACGCACGCCGGAGCGGACCTTCCCCGTCGTGCTCGTAGCGATCGCCGGTTCGGCGGGCCGGTACTCCTGTTCCATGGCCGTGAGATGGGCCAGAGCCGATGCCAGCTCCTGCTGTCGGGTCGCGAGGAGCATATCCTTGCCCCTGAGCTCCTCCGCAAGCCGTCTCACTTCCTGGCGCATCTGTTCGAGCTCGGGAGAAAGGTCGATGAGGGACTGGGGGTCTCCGGCCGCCTGCCGGGCTGCCTCGAGCCGCTCGGTTTGTCGGTCCAGCTCGGACTGGCGACGAGCGAGGTCCTCCTCCGCCGTCGCGAGCTGGCGCTCCCGGTCCCCCACGCCGGTCTTCGTGCGGTCGACGTCGGCCGCCCGAGTGCGGATCTCCTCGAACATCGCTCGCATCTCGTTCTCGCGGTTGGCGAGCTCGCGTTCCCGCGCCTCCACCTTCTCCAATTGGGATTTGAGCTCCGCGGAAACGCGCCCCGGGTCACCCTGGAGAAGGCTGGTCCGCTGTTCGCGGACCTGAGCGTCGGCTCGGAAACTGCGGATCTCACCTTCGAGCTGTACGATCCGGCGTCGGAGCTCGGATTCGCGCTCGATGTAGTCCTTCGTGCGCTGCTCAAGCTCCTGCTCGGTCTTCCGGGCCATCTCGAAGGACGCCGGATCCGACACGGGAGCGGGCGTCGGGGCTGGGGTCCCGCCCGCGCCGGGGGGGGTGGGCCCGGCCTCGGCGGCTCCCGGGGACATCAGTTTGAGGCGGAGCTCGGCGATCTCCGCCTCCTTCTCGTGAAGGGCTTGGTCCCGCGATTTCGCTTCGCGACTTCGAACGTACTTGATGACCGCGATCGAGCCGCGTTTGACGTGCTCGAGCTCCTCCTCGAGCTGTTTATGCTTCGCGCGCTCGTCGTAGAGCTGACGGTGGAGGTCTTGCACCTCTTGAAGCAAGGTGCCCGGCTCGAACTGGTCGCTCTTCACTCGGTCCAACAGGTCCGTGAGCCATCGCACCACCGTCGCTTCCCGCTCGAGCACCTGGGACTCGGGCGCGCTGAGCGGCTCGGGCGAGGGGCCTAGGCCCGACGGAACGACGGAGGGCTCCTCGGCCCGGGGAGAAGGGATGGACGGAGTCGAGAGCGGGGACGAAGAAGGGCGTGGAGCGGAAGGTGCGGCCACGTCGGAAGATTGGATCCAATCCTCGAGCGCCCGGTCATCCCCCTCGACCCACTTGCGCAACACGTTGGCCGAGTCTTTCGGCGTGCTGACGGGGGCCCGCCGTCGGGGTCGTTCCGTCCTTCGAACGGACTCCATCCACTTCTCGACGGCCCTCGAACCGTCAGCCGGAGGTCGGCGGGGACCCCCGTTCTCCGGCGGTTCCGCATGCTTGAGACGCGTGATCGCACGGTCGGGAAGTCCGAGCGACTGGAGCGTGGCGTCCGAAAGCGACCGGACCGATTCGGGGGAGCGGTAGCCGGCTCCCACCAGGGTCTCTGCCGATGCAGTGTCGATCTTGAGCTCCTGAGCCAGCTCGGCGGCGGCCGTGTCGCGGGCCGTCCGCTCCGAGTCGGTCAGCCCTTCGGCCGGCTCGCTCATCTATCCTGGGTCCAATAAGCGCGGTAACACGTCTTAATATGTATGGCCGAATCGTTGACCCGATCGAGAGCCACTTCGAGCGGCTTTGTGTCTAATCACGCCCCGAACGGTACTTCCGACACACCCGGAACCTTTTCGACACACGCGAGGGTTGTCTGCGGGTCACGAAGGAAA
>JBAUTP010000001.1:0-11502 GCA_049582265.1 Thermoplasmata archaeon | reverse complement strand
GATTTAGACGGTATGCTAGACCGTAACGTGCCCCACCCGCCTCGGCCGGTGCGTTAGGAATCGATCGCGTCGGGCGGAACCCGCAGACACCCCCCTCAAGCTGATTTCTGGGAGGGAACACGGAATCGAGATGACCCGAGCATCCGGACCGATTCGGGGTACCCCGCATCGGCGTGGCGAGCCACCCCTATCCCCGGGTCATTGTTGAGGACCCGGCCGATTCGGCCGTCAGCCCCGGGGGTCCCGTCGGCCACGACCACCAGTCCCGCGTGGATCGAGTTCCCGATCCCGACGCCCCCGCCATGATGGACCGAGACCCAGGTAGCGCCGCTCGCGACGTTGAGGAGGGCGTTCAGGATCGGCCAATCCGCGATGGCATCGGACCCGTCTCGCATCGATTCGGTCTCGCGGTACGGGCTGGCCACACTTCCGGTGTCGTGATGGTCCCTGCCGATCGCGATGGGGGCGCTCACCTGGCCCGTTGCGACAAGTTCGTTTACGAGGTGGCCGAAACGTTCGCGGCCCCCGTAGCCCATGTAGCAAATTCGCGCCGGAAGTCCCTGGAAGTGGACGTGCTCGCCGGCGAGGCGAATCCAGCGACACAGGGGTTCGTCGTTCGAGAACTCCGTTAGGATCATCCGGTCGATCCTCTGAATATCGTTAGGCTCCCCGCTCAGGGCAACCCATCGGAACGGTCCACTGCCGATGGCGAACAGCGGCCGGATGTAGGCGGGAACGTACCCGGGGATGTCAAAGGCGTTCGTCACTCCCGCGGTCTTGGCCTGCGTTCGGAAGTTGTTCCCGTAGTCAAAGGCTCGAGAGCCCCTCTCCTGGAGGGTGAGTATCGCCCGGGCTTCTTGGGCGATCGAATGGTGCACGGACTCAAGGTAGCCCGCTGGGTCCGCTGCTCTTCGGCGAGCGGCCGAGTCGATGGTCTCTCCCGACGGAATGTAACCGACCATCGGGTCATGCGCCGCGGTCTGGTCGGAAACGATGTCGGGGGTGATGTTCCGCCGGACCAGTTCGGGGTAGATGTCAGCGGCGTTCGCCACCAAGCCTACCGAAAGGCCCGCCTTGGACTTTACGCCGGATTCGATGTGTTGGAGTGCGACGTCCAACGACGGCGCGATCTCCCCAAGGAACTTAAGGCGATGTCGTCGCTCGAGAGCACGGGGGTCCACATCCACGATGAGGCAGGCACCTCCCAGCAGTGTGACGGCGAGAGGTTGCGCGCCACCCATCTCGCCCAAACCGGATGACAGCATCCAGCGGCCGGCGAGGTCGGACTGGTGAAATTCAATCCGTGCGAGGGACGCCAGCGTTTCGTAGGTTCCCTGGAGGATGCCCTGGGTACCGATGTAGATCCAGCTTCCCGCGGTCATCTGACCGTACATCGTAAGGCCGCGCGCTTCGAGCTCCCAGAAGATTTCGTCCGTGGCCCAATGCGGGACGATCATGGCGTTCACGATGAGGACCCGTGGAGCCCCCTCCTGCGTAGGGAACACGCCAACCGGCTTCCCCGATTGAATCAGCAAGGTTTCGTCCGCACGTAGCGTTCGCAGCGCTTCGACGATCTGGTCGAAGGCGTCCCAGTTCCGAGCCGCTTTCCCTCGGCCGCCATACACAATGAGGTGATCGGGGTCGCGCGCGACCTCGGGGTCAAGGTTGTTCAGGAGAAGGCGCAAAGCCGCCTCTTGGGGCCATCCGAGGCAGGAGAGCGCCCTTCCTCGCGGGGCCCGTAACTTCGTGTGCGGCGGTAGAAGAGCGTTCAAACTCTCATTGGAGCCTATGCACCCACGCGAAAAAAGCTTGGGGGATTCGTTTGGATCGCGCCTCGAACCGCCGGGTCACGCGTTCGCCGGTCCGCAACAAACCTCATGTTCGGGTTCGGGTCGTGTACCCTTGAATGATTACGGGGCTGGCCGGCAACGGGCGCGTCCTACTGACGATCAACGAACTCGGCGAATGGAACGAGCTCTTCTACCCGTACCCCGGACAGTTCCAACATCTTCGCGAGATGCGACTGGGAATCTACGATGTGGATCGTGCCTCGTTCGCGTGGCTGCGGCCGGGCGGGCCGTTCAGCCTGCGGCAACAGGCTTCCGACCCGGCCGGCCTATTGGAGTCCAACTGGGCCGGGCCGGGGCTCACCCTTCGTGTTCAGGACCAGGTGCATCCCGACCACGACGTCATCGTCCGCACCATCCGGGTACAATCCGATGCATCACGCTCGGTTCGCCTCTTCTCGTATCAATCCCTCAAAATCGCGGAGTCGATGTACCAGGACACCGCCTACGTCGACAGTGACGGGCGCGCGGTCGTCCACTACAAGCGAGGCTACTACTTCCGGTTCTTAAGCGAGCCATCGTTCACGCGTGCGGTCTGCGGGGAGCATACGCTCCGCGGACTCCAGGGGACTTACATCGACGCCGAGGACGGATTCCTCGAAGGGCGAACGATCAGCCATGGGGCCGCGGACAGTGCAATCCAGTGGGATGTCCCTCTCCAAGCCGGTACCGTCTTCTGGCTGCGGCAGTTCGTCGTCCTTGGTCTCAGCCCCACCGCGGCCGACCCCATCGTCGGGGAGATTCGTCGGGGAGACCCCGGTCGACTAGAACGGGAGGCGGAAGGATACTGGAGAACCTGGGTGAATCGACATCCACCCCAGCTCACCGAAGGGCTGAACGCCCAGGTCCAAGCGGTCTATCGGAACAGCGTTCTCGTCATGCGTCACGTGAGTTCGGTCAACGGCGCCATCATCGCTTCCCCGGACACGCGAGCCTTGGTCTCGGGAGGCGACAGCTACAACTACTGCTGGATGCGCGACGGAGGCTACGTAAGCAAAGCGATGGACGAAGGGGGGCTCTACGAGAGCGCGAAGCGGTTCCTCCAGTTCTGCCAGCGTCTCCAGACACCGGAAGGGTACTTCTTGCATCGGTACTTCCCTGACGGCGCCGTCGGCAGCACATGGCACCCGCCCCCGTTTCTTCAGATCGATCAAACCGGCACAGTCGTGGCGGCGGTCTGGCACCACTTCAAGCGGCGTGGGAATCTCGAAGAACTCCTGGACAACTGGCCCATGGTCCGTCGTGCCGCGGACTTCTTGATGCGCTTCCGAGACCCGGACACCGGGCTCCCACGGCCCTCCTTCGACCTGTGGGAGGAGACCATGGCAATCCACACCTACTCGACCGCGGTCGTAATCCACGCGCTCGAGCGAGCAGCCCGCATTGCGGAAGAACTGGGTAAGGACGGGAGCGCGTGGCGCACCGCGTCGCAGGAGATCCAGCGAGCGGCGGAGACCCACCTCTGGGAGGCACGACTCGGCCGATTCGTTCGTCGACTCAACCCTCGCGACGACAAGATCGACGCCTCGGTCATCCCCGCGATCAAGCTAGGGCTGCTCGAGTGGAGTGACCCGCGAGCGCGCCGCGTCATCGACCAAACGGAGGCGAGACTCTGGAAACCCCTGACAGGAGGCATGGCACGATACGAAGGAGACGAATACTACGGCCCGGAGAACCCGTGGGTCATCTGCACCCTCTGGCTGGCGGAAGCGCATCTACAACTGGGAAACCCCTCGCGCTGCCGGGAGCTCATCGAGTGGGTGGCTTCCCACGCCACTCCGACGATGTTGCTGCCCGAGCAGACCGACGCCGAATCGGGATTCCCGCGGAGCGCCACTCCTCTTACCTGGTCCCACTCCACCTACGTCGACGTCGTGAACAAGTACTGCCGCGCGTTCATGGGCGGGCCGCCCCTCGAAGAGTAGGGACGCTGAACCGCCCGCCCCGTTATGGGCCGGCCGGTACTGGGCCCGCACGTGACAGGCGAACGGCCGTCTCTCCGCGCATCGCGAGCGAAGTCTCGCGGTGACCCAGGTCGTGCCCGGTCCGCCTATTTTGGTATCGATCTCGGGGGTACCAAAGTCGCCGTTGCCTTGGTCGACGAGGGCGGTCGTGTCGTCGCCCAGGGGCGACAGCTCATCCATCACGGGGCCGCGTCTCTCGTGCTCGACGATATCCTTGCGTGTCTTACGAGTGTCGGGGTCCCTCGGGGGTATCGTCCCCGTGGAGCAGGTGTTGGTGTCGCGGGCCAGGTCCGGCGGTCGGACGGCATGGTGCTCTATGCACCCAATCTCAAGTGGAGAAACTATCCCCTTGGCCATCGCCTGCGGGCGGCGTTGCGGCTTCCTGTCGTCGTGACGAACGATGTTCAGGCAGAGACGTACGGCGAATGGCATCGCGGTGCCGGTCGCGCGGCGAACGACCTGCTTTGTGTGTTCATCGGGACAGGGGTTGGAGGCGGAGTCGTCACCGATGGTCGCTTGCTATCGGGAGCGGCTCATGCATTCGGAGAGGTGGGCCACTCGATGCTGGTCGCGGGCGGGCGCCGCTGCCACTGCCCGGCTTCGGGCTGCATCGAAGCGTACGTATCGGGTTGGGCGATCGCGGTTCGGGCTCAGGAGGCCGTGCGTAGGACTCCCGAGCTCGGTGACGACCTCGTACGACGGGCCGGGTCCGTCGAGGCAATCGCCGCCGACACGGTGACGGAGGCGAGCCGCGAAGGGGACCCCCTCGCTCGCCAGATCTCGGAAGAGACCGCTCAGTTTCTCGGTCTCGGCCTTGCGGGACTCGTGAATGCGTTCAACCCGTCCCGGCTGGTTCTCGGAGGCGGAATCATCGATCACCATCCCGAGTACGTTCCCGTCGTTCGACGGCTCGTTCGTCGGTTGGCCCAACCGCCGGCGGCCCGGGCGGTCCGAGTGGTTCGATCCGCGCTCGGCCCGGACGCCGGCGTTATTGGCTCGGCGTTACTGGCCCGCGATCGAAAGGCGGAGAGGCATCCATGACCGAAACGGACCAGGTTTGCATCGACACGTTGCGGTTTCTCTCGGTCGATATGGTCGAGAAGGCGAAGTCCGGGCACCCGGGCCTGCCGCTCGGTGCAGCTCCAACGGCGTGGACACTCTGGAGCCGCTTTCTCCGGCACAACCCCCGGCATCCAACGTGGCCGGACCGCGACCGGTTTCTACTCTCGGCGGGGCACGGCTCGGCGCTCCTCTACTCGCTGCTCCACACCACCGGCTATGACCTTTCGCTCGAGGACCTTCACCAGTTCCGGCAATTCGGAAGTCGAACGCCCGGGCATCCGGAGTATGGGGTGACCCCGGGCGTCGAGGCGACCACGGGGCCGCTGGGACAGGGCTTCGCGATGGGGGTCGGGATGGCCATCGCCGAACGATTCCTTGGCCACGCCTTCAACCGGGAGGGCTTCTCGGTCATCGATCACCACACCTACGCGCTGGTCTCCGATGGCGATCTCATGGAAGGCATGGCGTCCGAAGCAGCATCCGTCGCCGGGACGATGGGTCTCGGAAAGCTCGTGTACCTGTACGATGACAATCACGTATCGCTCGAGGGGGGAACCGAGCTCGCGTTCACGGAGGACGTTGCCGGCCGGTTCCGCGCCTATCATTGGGATGTGCAACGTGTGGAGGACGGCAACGACGTAGAAGCCATCAGTGCCGCGATCGCGTCGGCGAGGTCTCAGACCGAACGACCGAACCTGATCATGGTCCGAACGCACATTGGCTACGGCAGCCCCGTCCAGGACACACGCGAGGCCCATGGCGAGGCGCTCGGGGAGAAGAACACGCGTCTCACGAAGGAGAAACTGGGCTGGCCGACGAGCCCCACTTTCCTGATCCCTCCCGAGGCGGCTTCTGAGTTCGCACGGGTGCGCGACCGGGGCACATCGACCGAGGAACGATGGTCGGAGCTGTGGGAGAAGTACGCTGGGAAGTACCCGCAAGAGGCCGAGAACCTCCGGAGCCTGTGGGCGGGCGAGCTCCCGACCGGCTGGGCCGCCGGTCTTCCGATGTTCTATCCGAAGGACGGGGACGTAGCGACCCGGGATGCATCCTCCAAACTGCTCCCGATCATGGCCGCCCGCCTGCCGACGCTGCTCGGAGGGTCAGCCGACCTGGCTCCCTCCACGAAAACGCTGCTTCCGGGGATGGGTGACATGGGCATCGGCAGAGGGTACGGGAGGAACATTCACTTTGGCGTCCGCGAGAACGCGATGGTGGGGATGGTCAACGGAATGGCCCTCCACGGCGGTGTACTGCCCTACGGCGCTTCGTTCCTCGCCTTCTCCGACTACGCTCGACCGGCGCTCCGCATCGCCGCGATACAACAGTCGCACACGATCATCGTGTTCACCCATGATTCGATCGGGCTCGGGGAGGATGGACCGACGCACCAACCCATCGAACAACTCGGAAGCCTGCGCCTCATCCCGGGAATGACCGTCGTCCGCCCGGCGGACGCTAATGAGACGCGGGAAGCATGGAAGCTCGCCCTTCGACATCGCGGTCCGGTGCTTCTCGTGTTCAGTCGACAAAAGCTCCCTGTGCTCGACCCCGCCCGTTTCGTGGTGCCCGACGGCCTCTCCACGGGCGCCTACATTCTCGTCGAACCGCCCAGGGGCCCGCCCGACATCGTTCTTGCCGCGACCGGCTCCGAGGTCCAGTTGGCCCTGGGAGCGGCCGCTCAGCTAGCGAGCCGCGGCGTGGCCGTTCGCGTGGTTTCGATTCCCTGCACGGAGGTCTTTGACGCCCAGGCGACCGAATTCCGAGAGTCCATTTTCCCTTCGGGCATCCCCCGCTTGTTCGTGGAAGCGGGAACTACGGGATTCTGGTGGAAGTACGTGAAGGGCCATGGCGACGTCGTCGGCATCGACCACTTTGGAGCCTCGGGTCCGGGAGCCGTCGTGCTGGAACGGAACGGGTTCACGGTGCAGAACGTGGTGGAGCATGCAGATCGCCTGCTCCAGGGCGGCCCAACGGGGGGCGCTCGATGAAGCCCCGGAACGGCCCGATGGGGAGGTTCGACCTCGGTTCGTTCGAGCCCGCCGTCGAGGCCCGACTGCAGCAATGGCAAGACGGACGCTTGGGCGAACGCGTATGGGACCATGACGTCAACGTCTGGGGATCTCCAACGACACCAGAGATCGCCGACCGCTTGGGGTGGCTCTCGCTGCCCACTGCGATGCGTGCCGCCGCGGAGGACTACATGCGGTTGGGGGAAGAGATACGCGACGAAGGGACCCGCCACGTCGTCCTCATTGGGATGGGAGGTTCGAGTCTCGCGCCGGAGGTGTTTGCTCGAACGTTCGGTCCATCTCCCGACTTTCCCGAACTGCTCGTGCTCGATTCGACGCACCCGATGGCCGTCCTCGGGGTGCGAAAACAGATCGACCCACGTACGACGGTCTTCGTGGTCTCGAGTAAGTCCGGTACCACGCTCGAATCGCTATCGCTCTTCCGTTACTTTTGGGGCGAGGTCGGAAAGGACCCCGCTCGAGGAGCCCGCTTTCTCGCGATCACGGACCCCGGAACGCCCCTCGAAGCGCTGGGACGAGAACGCGGGTTCCGACGGATCGTGCAGGCGACACCGGATGTGGGTGGCCGGTACTCGGCCCTCACGGCGTTCGGACTGGTCCCCGCTGGCCTCCTCGGGATCGACCTGCGCGAGCTCCTCCGGCGAGCAGAACGGATGGCGGGGCTCTGTGGTCCCCGAATCCCTGCCACGGAGAATCCCGGGCTTCGACTGGGGGCCACGTTCGGAGAGCTCGGAACCCAGGGGGTCGATAAGGTGACCCTGGTCGCCTCCCCCTCGCTCTCATCGTATCCCATTTGGGCGGAACAACTCATCGCCGAGAGCACGGGAAAGGAGGGTCGAGGCCTCATCCCGGTCGCCGGCGAACCCCTCCGCGACCCATCGTTCTACGCGAAGGACCGACTTTTCGTGGGCCTGCACGCGGTGGGTGACGCGCCCTTACCGTCGACGTTCGGGACGCTCATGAGCGCGGGGCATCCCTCCGTCCAACTGAACCTCACCGATCGGTATGATATCGCTGCCGAATTCTTCCGATGGGAGTTTGCCGTGGCCGTGGCTGGCCCCCTCCTCGGAATCCATCCATTCAACCAACCCGATGTCGAGTTCGCCAAGGAACTCGCCCGCGAGGTCATGACGGGGCACGCCCCCGCGACTTCGGTGGTTCCCGAGCCCGTAGAGCCTATCGCTCGGCACCCATTTCTCGAGTGGTCCCAAGGGGCGGCGTCCCCCATGTACGTGGCTGTTCAAGCGTACCTCGCCCCAGGACCGAAAGCGGACGAGGCCCTGGGCGACCTTCGTGAGGCCCTCCGAGCGACCCTCAAGCTTCCGGTGACCGTCGGGTACGGCCCTCGATTCCTACATTCCACGGGCCAGTTGCAGAAGGGCGGCCCGCCGACGGACCTTTGTCTTCAGCTCCTCGATACGGGAACCAATGACATACCCGTTCCTGAGACGAGCTACACCTTCGGGCAGATCATCCGTGCCGAAGCCCAAGGCGACGCGCAGGCGCTCACCCAACGACGGCGTCGCGTGCTTCGTATCCAACTCGGGCCCGACCCCTTGCGCGGGCTGGCCCAGCTGGTTTCCACGACTGTATCCGGCCCGGGTAGCGCCGATGCATCGAAGTCCACAGCGTAACGGAGGGAGCACATGGAACTCGGAATTGTGGGATTGGGAAAGATGGGAGGGAACATGGCGAAGCGGCTCATCGCGGGAGGACACCGCGTGGTCGGGACCGCGGGCCATCGCGAGACCGTGGACGAGGCGGTCGCGACGGGCGTGGTCGGCGCCTACTCGCTTTCCGAAGTGGTCCAGAAGCTTTCGCCGCCCCGCGTGATATGGCTCATGATACCGTCGGGAAAGCCCGTCGACGATGCCATCGCGACGTTGCTCCCGCTGCTGGCTCAGGATGATGTCCTCGTTGACGGAGGGAATTCGTACTACCGAGATACGCTCCGTCGCGCCCCCGGCGTCGAAGCGAAGGGGGTCCACTACGTCGACGTCGGAACGAGCGGCGGCGTATGGGGGCTCACCGAAGGCTACAGCATGATGGTAGGGGGAGACCCTGCCGTAGTCGAGCGGATCCGCCCCATCCTCGGCACGCTGGCTCCGGGCCCCGACCAGGGCTGGGGCCGTGTGGGGCCTGTCGGTGCGGGTCACTTCGTTAAGATGGTCCACAACGGCATCGAATACGGGCTCATGGAATCGTACGCCGAAGGCTTCTCGGTGATGCATCACAAGTCCGAGTTCGCGCTCGACCTCCATCAGGTGTCGGAGATCTGGCGATACGGTAGCGTCGTCCGCTCCTGGTTACTCGACCTCACGGCGACCGCGCTCGACCAGAATCCCGATCTCACCGGGGTCGAGCCCTACGTCGTCGATTCCGGCGAGGGCCGATGGACGCTTCAGGAGGGACTCGACCTCGGCGTGCCGACGCCCGCGATCGCGGTCTCGTTGCTCGAGCGGCTCCGGTCGCGTGAAGAACGGTCCTTTTCCGACCAGTTGCTCGCGGTCATGCGACACGCGTTCGGTGGGCATGCCGTGAAAATGGACCCATGAGTCAACGGACCGCGCCTCCCTCGACGTCCCCCGCGACGGCCGCTCGACCGCTATTCGTAGTGTTCGGTGCGACAGGCGACTTGATGCACCGAAAGCTCCTGCCCGCGCTCTTCGGGATCACCGCCCAGGGGTTCCATCCCGAAGCCGTGACCGTGCTGGGAGTAGCACGGAAGGCCGAGCTCAATGACGAGAGCTTCCGTGCCATGTCGCTCAAATCGTTGGCGGACAAGCCGGGACTGGACGTCAAGACGGCCGCGGCGTGGGCGGAAAAGCACCTCTTCTTCCAGGCGGTCCCCCACGGAACCCCTCAGGAATATCGCGCGCTCGCCGACCGAGTGAAAGAGATCGAGACCCGCCTCAGCCTGAGCGGGGACCGGGTACTCTACCTCGCCCTCCCCGTGGATGCATTTTCACCGACGATCGACGGGGTCGTGAGCGCCGGGCTCGAGAAATCGGAAAAGGGGTGGACTCGCATCGTCATGGAGAAGCCGTTCGGCGTCGACCTTCCCAGCGCCAAGGCCCTCAACGCGAAGGTCCACGCGCACTTTGATGAGTCGCAGGTATTCCGCATCGACCATTACCTCGGTAAAGAGACGGTGCAGAACCTGTTGGTGTTCCGGTTCGCGAACGTTCTCTTCGAATCGGTGTGGAACCGCGACCGCATCGATCGCGTGGAGATCACGGTGGCCGAGGACCTCGGCCTGGAGGGTCGCGCTCAGTACTACGAGGAATCGGGCGCCTTACGCGACATGGTGCAGAACCATCTCACGCAGCTGCTCACGCTGACCGCCATGGAGGCACCGATCCGCTACGAGGCGGAGTCGATCCGCAACGAGAAAGTGAAGGTCCTCCGGTCGATCCGGGCGTTGAGAACCGAGGATGCGGTGTTCGGCCAGTACACTTCGGGGACCGAACATGGGACCGATGTTCCGGGCTACCGGCAAGAGCCGGGTGTCGCCGCCGACTCCAGCACGGACACGTTCGTCGCAGTCCGCGTCGAGATCGATACCTGGCGCTGGCATGGCGTTCCGTTCATCCTGCGCACGGGAAAGAGGCTGGCGCGGCGAGTGACGCAGATCCTGGTGCGCTTCCGAAGCCCGCCGGTCTCGTTCTTCCGGGCGTACCTCCACGGTCAGATCCCGCCGAACGAGCTACTCATCACGGTGCAGCCCAACGAAGGCTTCGACCTCGTGTTCGAAGTGAAATCGCCGGGTGAAAGCGTAGAGCTCAAGACCGAGCGGATGCACTTCCGCTACGCCGAGGCGTTCGCGAGCCTTCCGGACGACTACCAGACGTTGATCCTCGACGTCATCCAGGGGGATCCGACGCTGTTCGTCCGCGCCGATGAGGTGGAAGAATCCTGGCGTCTCTATGACCCGCTCCTCCGAAACCCCCCGACCCTTCAGTTCTATCCCGCCGGCTCGTGGGGACCGGCCGCCGCGAGCGAATGGATGTCCCATCCTCCCGACCCGCAACCGACCCCATGACGCGAGCCGTCGTTGTGGACCCCGATTCTGCCCTCCTGTTCGACCGGCTGGCCCAGCGACTCGTGGAGCTGGCACGGGCACCGCGTGCCGAGGAACGCCACTTCCTGATCGCTCTTTCCGGCGGGTCGACCCCCGAGGGCTTCTTCCAGATCCTTGCCACAAAGTACGCGAGCCGCTTCCCGTGGTCCCAGACCGAATTCTTCTGGGGAGACGAGCGCGCCGTGGCCCCGGCGCATCCCGACAGCAATTACGGCATGGCCGCGCGAACGTTGTTCTCTACCTCCCAAGTGCCCCCGGGGAACATCCACCGTATCCTGGGTGAGCTCACACCGACGGAGGCCGCCGCCAGGGAGTACGCCGAGACCCTGGAAAGCAAGTTCGGCGCGGTCACGGGGACGGGGACGACGTTCGATGTGGCGCTCCTAGGGGTCGGCCCCGACGGCCACACGGCGTCCCTTTTCCCCCAGCGTCCGTCACTTTCCGTGAGCGACCGCTGGACGGTCGTGGAGAACGAACCCGGCCAGCCGCCGCCGATCCCTCGCATCAGCCTCACC